>JBIOXZ010000133.1:0-27815 GCA_044869895.1 Actinomycetota bacterium
CCCCCCCCCCCCACGACCCTATCCAGCCGCGCGCGCGCCGGCCAGACGCCGCTCCAGGAATCTCCGTTCCTGCGGGTTCGTGACGAGCTCGAGGGCTCGCTCGTACGCGACGGCTGCCTCTTCGAAGCGGGCCAGCCGGCGAAGCAGATCGGCACGAGCGGAATGGAACAGGTGATAGCCGTCGAGTGCATCCGCAAGTGGCTCGAGGGTCCGCAGACCCCGGTCCGGGCCGTCCGCCATGGCCACCGCCACCGCCCGGTTGAGCTCGACGACCGGAGAGGGCGCAGCGGCCGACAACGCCTCGTACATCGCCGCGATCAACGGCCAGTCGGTGTCCTCGGGCCGCGGGGCCCGAGCGTGCACCGCCGCGACGGAGGCCTGGAGCTGATAGGGACCTAGAGCAGACAGGCCGGTGACCCGATCGAGGAGCGCCAGCCCCTCGTCGATCATGTCGTGGTCCCACCTCGACCGGTCCTGGTCCTCGAGGAGCACGAGCTCACCGCTCGCATCGACCCGGGCGTTTCGCCGGGAGTGGTGGAGCAGCATCAGCGTGAGGAGCCCGAGCGCCTCGGGCTCGTCAGGCATGAGCTCGGCGAGAACCCGGCCGAGCCGGATGGCCTCGTCGCAGAGCTCGGCCCGAACGAGCGCCCCCTCGGTCGCCGAGTATCCCTCGTTGAAGATGAGGTACATGACCGCCAGTACGGACGGGAGCCGCTCTGGCAGGAGCTCCTCGGGAGGGACCCGGTAAGGGATCCCGGCGTCGCGGATCTTGCGCTTCGCTCGCACCAGTCGCTGCGCCATGGCCGGCTCGCCCACCAGGAACGCGCGGGCGATTTGCGGCGTGGTCAGCCCGCCCAGCGTCCGCAAGGTGAGCGCCACGCGCGCGTCCATGGCCAGGGCGGGATGGCAGCACGTGAACATCAGCCGGAGGCGGTCGTCGGGGATGCCGCTCACGTCGTCCTCGCTTCCACCAAGGGCTTCGAGTTCCGCGAGCCGCCGCAGGGCCTCGGTCTTATCTCGAAGCGTCCGCTCCCGACGAAGCCGATCGATGGCTCGATTGCGGGCCGTGGTCGTTATCCAGGCCGCCGGATTCCCGGGGAGGCCCTGCCCTGGCCATCGCTCCAGGGCAACGGCGAAGGCCTCCTGAACGGCCTCCTCGGCCAGGTCGAAGTCGCCCAGGACCCGGATGAGGGTCGCGACCGCCTGCCCCTGCTCCTCCCGGAACAGGCGGTCGACGACCTCGCGGGTGGCCGGGGACTCCCCTCCTACGGCGTGTCGAACTCCATGATCGGTCGAACCTCGATCGATCCGGTCCCGACCGATGGGATCCGCGACGCCGCGTCGATGGCTTGGTCCAGGTTCTGGCATTCGATCTGGTAGAACCCCCCGAGCGCTTCCTTCGTCTCCGCGAACGGCCCGTCGGTGGTCAAGGTCTCGCCCTTGCGCACCCGGACCGTCGTTGCCTGCGCGGTGGGCTGCAGCGCCTCGCCCCCTCGCATCCAGCCCTTCTCCGAGAGCCATTTCCCGTAGTCGTCCCACTTCTTGAGCTCGGCCGCCTGCTCTGCGGGCGACGCGTTCTGCATCGCGTCCGACTCCTCGTCATAGATCAGCAGCATGTACCGCATGCCTACCCCTTTCTGCGCGGGCCGCCCGGTGGCCGCCACCAACCCTATCGACGATCGGCGACGGGCGGGATCGACAGCGCGCCGGAGATCGGTCGGCGTCCGGCGGGCGGGTAGGCTAGGTGCCGCGATGACGCCTCCCCAGATCGATCCGCTCGACTTCCTGGCGATCGACCGCCTGCTCTCGAACGAGGAACGCGACATCCGCGATGCCGTTCGGGCGTTCGTCCGAAGCGAGATCCTGCCCGGCGTGGGGGAATGGTTCGAGCGCGGCGAGTTCCCGAGAGAGGTGGCCAAGGGCCTGGCCGAGCTCGGCCTCCTCGGGATGCACCTGACCGGGTACGAGTGCGCGGGGGCGAACGCGGTCTCCTACGGCCTGGCCTGCCTGGAGCTTGAGGCCGGCGACAGCGGGTTCAGGTCCTTCGTCTCCGTGCAGGGCTCGCTGTGCATGTTCCCCATCTGGAAGTTCGGGTCAGAGGAGCAGAAGCAGCGCTACCTCCCGATGATGGCCCGCGGCGAGGTGATCGGGTGCTTCGGGCTCACCGAGCCCGACGTCGGGAGCGACCCGGGCCGTTTGCGGACCTCGGCGACCCACGACGGCGCCGAGTGGGTCCTGTCCGGGACCAAGATGTGGATCACGAATGGTGGCATCGCCGACCTCGCCGTGGTCTGGGCCAGGGCGGACGACGGCGTACGGGGCTTCCTCGTCCCCACCGACACGCCCGGGTTCTCCACCAGGGACATCGAGCGCAAGCTGTCGCTCCGAGCCTCGGTCACGTCCGAGCTCGTGCTGGACGAGGTTCGCCTGCCCGAGGACGCGGTGCTGCCCGGCGTGGTGGGGCTGAAGGGCCCGTTGTCCTGCTTGAGCGAGGCGCGGTACGGCATCGTGTGGGGCGCCATGGGTGCGGCGCGCGCCTGCTTCGAGAGCGCGCTCGAGTTCGCGAAGACCCGCGTGCAATGGGGCAAACCGATCGGGGAGTTCCAGCTCACACAGGAGAAGCTGGCGAACATGGCGGTCGAGATCAACTCGGGGATGCTGCTGGCGATCCATCTCGGTCGGATGAAGGACGAGGGCATCCTTCAGCCGGAGCACGTCTCGATGGGCAAGCTGAGCAATGTTCGAGAGGCGTTGGGGGTGGCCCGGGAGGCCCGGACGATCCTCGGTGCGAACGGCATCACCCTCGAGTACCCCGTGATCCGCCACATGAACAACCTTGAGTCGGTCCTCACCTACGAGGGAACGAGCGAGATCCATACGCTGATCATTGGGCAGGCGCTCACGGGTCTCCGAGCTTTCGAGTGACCGATATGGAGCCTGCCGCTGCAGGTCCAAACCACTGGCAAAGCAAGGAGGAGGTTGGATGATGGCGCGCGAGTTCGATTGGGCGCTCTTCGAGAAGGCCGTCGACATCACGGCGTCCGCGGTGCGGGGCACCCTGGGTGGGGAGAACAGCCAAGCGCCGAAGTTCGCGGCGGACGTGTTCAGGGAGGTGTGGGCGGCCCTGAAGGATGCGGCGGGGGATCTGTCGGCGCGGGGCAAGCCGGGGTTCTGAGGCTACCCCGACCGCGACAGATCGCGGAGCGAGATCACGCCGACCAACGAGGCCCCGTCCATCACCGGCAGGTGCCGGAATCCTCGATCGAGCATGATGTCGCGGGCCTCGCGGACGTCGGTGCCGGACTCGACGGTGACGGGGTCGGGGGTCATCCACTGGGAGATGTGGTGTTGCGCGGCGTCGAAATCGGCAGCCAGCGCGCGGAGGATGTCGCGCTCGGTGAAGATGCCGGCCGGCCTGCCCTCCTGGAGCACCAGGGCCGAGCCGACGTGATGGGCGCCCATCATGGTGGCCGCTTCGGCCACGGTCGCCGTCGGTTCGACGGTCACGACCTCCTTGCTCATGACGTCCCGGACGGTGGTCATGGCCACGTCCAAGCCTAGACCCCGCCGGTTGGGCCGCAAAGCCCTGCTTCGGTGGTACGCACCGCGCCGCCGCGCCTACCCATGGAGGACCACGCGCGACCCCTACCGGATCCTGGTCTCCGAGGTGATGCTGCAGCAGACGCAGGCCTCGCGCGTCGCCCCCGCCTACGGGTCGTTCCTGGCTCGCTTCCCCACCGTTCACTCGCTCGCGGGGGCGCGCCTCCGCGACGTCGTCGCCGCCTGGCAGGGTCTCGGGTACAACCGCCGGGCGGTGGCGCTCTGGGAGGCGGCCCGGACGGTCGTCCGTGACCATGAGGGAAGGGTTCCGGACGACCCGGTCGAGATGGAGAGGCTCGCCGGGGTCGGCAGGTACACCGCGGCAGCCGTGTCGTCGGTGGCGTTCGGGCAGGCGATTGCGGCCGTCGACACGAACGCGCGGCGGATCGTGGCTCGGTACTTTCTCGGCGAGGAGCCCGAGGGCATGTCCCCAGGCGAGATCCATGAGCTGGCCGACGCATGGTTGGACCGCCGCGATCCGGGCGCGTGGAACCAGGCGGTGATGGACCTCGGCCGGGAGCGGTGCCGCCCTCGGCCCCACTGCGGATCGTGTCCGCTCAGAGCGGGGTGCCGCTTTGCGTCGGAGGGCCGGCAGCCCGCATCTACCGGCCGGCGGCAGCCCGCGTTCGAGGGGTCGCTTCGACAAGTGCGCGGGGCAGTCGTCCGTACCCTCATCGATTGGGAAAGCGCGTCCCTGGCGACCCTGTCTCGTGAGACCGGGGTGTCGCTCGAGCGGGTGGGCCAGGCGGTGTCGGCGCTGGCCGCCGACGGCCTGGTGGTCGCGGGGCCGGCCGCCCGAGCGGGCCGTCCGAGCGGCCGCGTCCGCCTGTCCGGCTGAACGGGAACGCCGCAACCCGCGCCCCCGTCCAACCGCTTTACCTTTCGGACCGGCCAGGGAGGCCCTCAATGCGCAAGGCAGTGCTGTCGGTCATCGGGTTCCTGGCGCTCGCCGGGATCCTCGGATACGTGGCCACGTGGGGTGGCGGGCTCCAGTCGCAGCAGTCAGCAGGTGGCGGCGTGGGCGCGGCCACCGGTGCACCCGAGAAGGCGGTGGGTCGGGTCGAGAGCGACCAACCGCTCGCCGGTGTCCCGATGCCGGGATCTGTGAACATGGAGGATGCCGCTCCCGTCGCAGGGGGAGGACTGTCCTCGGTCGGATCGCTTCCCCCCATCGGTCCCGACATCGTGAAGACCGCCGGTATCTCGATCGAGGTGAAGAGCGGTGGGTTCGAGACGGCGTTCAACGCCGCGACCACGATCGCAGGCAGGTACGGCGGCTACGTCGAGGATTCGTCCATGCAGGGGATCAAGGCCAAGTCGGGCGAGCTCACGATCCGCGTTCCCGCTTCCGCCTTCGACCGTGCCATGAACGACCTCCGAGGCCTGGGCTCGGTTGAGGGGCAGTCGATCTCGGGCCAGGACGTGACGTCACAGTTCGTCGATCTCGACGCACGACTTCGGACTTGGCAGGCTCAGGAGGCGGTGCTCCTTCAGCTGATGAGACGGGCGACCTCGATCGAGTCCACGCTGCGGGTCCAGAACCAGCTGCAGGACGTGCAATTCCGGATCGAGCAGATCAAGGGCCAGCTCCGCCTGTTGGAGAACCAGACATCGCTCGCAACGATCGACGTGTCGCTCCGAGAGGTGGGCGCCATGGTCGGCGTTCGTCCGATGGAGGCCCATGAACGGCCCAGTCTCGGCGAGGCCTGGAACCGGGCGGTCGACGGGTTCCTCGGCGTGATCTTCGCCGTCGTCGTCGGTCTGGGGTACCTGATCCCGCTGGCCGCGATTGCGTTCGCCATGGGGTTCGGCTACCGGCGGTATCGAGCCAGGCCCGCCTCGGCGGCATAGACCGGTGCCGCGCTATCCAAGCGTTGTTAGTTGACACTAACGTAAGGCCCGGCTTAACCTGCTGCTCATCGTGGAGGCCGCCCTCCGAGCCATCGCCGAGCCTCGCCGGCGACAGATACTGCGCCTGGTTCGCGACGAGGAGATGAGCGCCGGAGAGATCGCCTCCCATTTCGAGGTGACCCGTTCGGCCGTGTCCCAGCACCTCCGGGTGTTGAAGGACGCCGGGCTCGTCTCCGAGCGGCGACACGGGACCCGTCGTATCTACCGGATCCGCCCCGAGGGCCTTGCGGAGCTCCGGGAGTTCATCGATGGTCTGTGGGAGATCAAGCTCGCCACCCTCAAGCGGGTGGCGGAGGCCGAGGAGAGGAGGCTACGTGGTCGCTGAGGGGACGGAGGTGCTCGCCCACGAGCTCCGGATCGAGGCCCGGCCCGAAACCGTGTTCGCGTTCCTCACGGACCCCGACAAGATGACCCGGTGGAAGGGCGACTCGGCGCAGCTCGACGCCCGGCCCGGCGGCGTCTACCGGGTGCAGATCGGCCAGGCCGTCGTGGTCGGCGAGTTCGTCGAGCTCGATCCCCCGCACCGGGTGGTGTTCACCTGGGGGTGGGAGGGGAACGACGACGTCCCTCCTGGATCGAGCACCGTCGAGGTGACACTCATGCCCGACGGGCAAGCCACGATCCTCCGCCTGGTGCACCGGGATCTTCCCGAGGAACAGCGCGCAGAGCACGATGGCGGGTGGAAGCACTTCTTGCCGCGGCTGGGCGCTGCCGCCGCGCACCGTGAACAGGGCTCCGGTCCTGGGGCCGACGAGACAGAAGGAGGAGACCGCATGGGCGCACCGGTGGTGCACTTCGAGATCAACGGGAAGGACCTGAAGGCCCTCACCGCGTACTACTCGCAGCTCTTCGGGTGGCAGGTGCACGAGGCCATGCCGACCTACGGCCTGGTGCACACGGAGGCCGGCGGCAAGGGCATCGAGGGAGGGATCTCCGGAGAGAGCGAGAACCCGGGCGTGACGATCTATGCCGAGGTGGACGACCCCCAGAAGTACCTGGATCTCGCGGAGAGCCTGGGCGGCAAGGTGGTCATGCCGGTCACCGACATGGGCATGGTCACCTACGGGCTGTTCACCGACCCCGAGGGACATCTCGTCGGCGTCGTCAAGGCGGAGGAGGCCACCTCCTAGTCTTCGAGCGCTTCACACTCAGGGACCGACTGGATCGGTACCTCCGGCACCACCCGTCAGCCGGCCTTCAGCGCAGGGAGAACCTCCCGGCCGAACAGCTCCACCGCCCCTGCGGCCGGCCCGAGATCCATCCCCGGATAGTGGAGCCGGACGATGAGGTGGAGCTCCCGATCGCGGAAGGCCTCGACGAGCGGCCGGAGAGCCCGGAGTACCTCCTCCGGCGTCCCTGCGGGGGTCCACGTCCGCATCGTTTCCTCGTCCGGGGGCGTGGGCTCCAGCCGGTCGTCCTCCGGCGTGTCGGCGGTCCCCTCCCACGCCCGATACGTGCCGAGCTGGTGCGCGACGCCCGCGCGCGAGATCTCCCAGGCATCTGCGTCGCTCGCCACGAACGCGTTTTGGATGAGCGCGATGCCGAGGGAACGGGGATCCCGCCCCGCCGACTGCGCCGAATCGTCGAGCATCGACAGGGCCGGCCGGACCTCCTCGGCGGAGTCGGCGTCGGTGATGTACCCGTCCGCCATCAGTCCCGCTCGTCGCACCGCCGTGTCCGCGTATCCACCCAGATAGATCGGGATGCCTCCCGCACGCGCGGGAGGAGGTGTCACCTTGACCCGGTCGTAGGAGAAGGCCCTGCCCTCGAACGAGAACCGGCGCCCCGTCCACGCTTGCCGAAGGACGTCGATGGTCTCGGCGGTCCTGATGGCGCGTTCGGACCTCGGGACGCCGAACATCCGAAACTCCTCCTCCCGCCACCCGATCCCCAGGCCGAGGATCAGGCGGCCCCCGGAAAGCTGGTCCACCACGGCAGCGTCCTCCGCGAGGCGGAGCGGATCGTGGAGGGGCGCGAGGACGACCCCCGTCCCGAGCTGCATCCGTTCGGTGGAAGCGGCGAGGGCCGCGAGCATCGGAAGCAGTGACGGAAGGTAGCCGTCGGAGGCGCCGTGGTGCTCGCTGACCCAGGCCGAGTCGAACCCCATGGACTCGGCCAGCCGCACGAGGTCGAGCGTTTCCCGATACTCGCGAACGAAGGTCCGCCCCGACCCCTCGGGGATCTGACCGGTGAACAGCCCAATGCCGACACGAACGGCCATCGCGCGCACCCTATCGGGGCCGGAACGCTGGGCTCAAAACCGGGTGCCCGGAGGCGACCACAGCGCGGAGCGATCGCCCCGCTAGAGCCCGAGTGGTTCGAACCTCACACCCATTCGAGCGTGTACCGGAGAATCCTGTCGGCGAACTTCAGATAGACGTACTGCCCGGTCTCAGACTCCCCGTCGGGGAGCACGAGAACGTCTTCCACGCCTGGAACCTGCCGCCTGGCCGCCGCAAGCAGGACGTCCCGGGTTCCATCTTCCCTGCGTAGATCGTCGGGCCAATGGACGAACAACTTCGCTGGGGCCATCACGTCGGCCATGGGTTCCTCCTGGGGATAAGTCTGGCCGAAGACGCCAACATTGGTCAAGACCAGGGTTGGGACCGCCCCCAAGGGAACGGGAACCGGGGAGAGCGAGGGTCAGGGCGTGAGGTAGGGCCTGGCCGGCGGGGTCACCGCCTTCACCGACGTCGCGTTCACGATCACCTGTTTGCCCAGGGGGTAGATCGGACCCCTCACCTCCACCCAGTCGTTCGCCTGGAACTCTCCCGGAGGGACGTTCACCACGCGGACCTGGGCGGTGGTGGCGTCGGCCACGCAACACGTGACGATGTAGCGCGTCAACAGGAACTCACCGGCCGGCGTGTCGGCGAAGCGCGTGACGATGCCGATGAAATCGACCTGCTCCCCGGCCCGCCGGGCGAGCGCCTGCTTCCCGGCGGCCGAGTACTGGGCCGCGGCCACGTCGACGAGCGTCAGCGGGCCGCTCCCGGGGTCGGCGGGAGATCCGCCGAATCCCGCGGAGCTGAAGCCCGGCCGCCTGCTCGCCGAGAAGCTGCCGAGCGTAGCGGGCGGGAGGGCCAGGATCATCACGACCGGGACGACCATCAGCCCCATGACCCATGTCTCGCGTGAACCGATGGGCCGCGGAGATCGGACACGCGCCGAAGCGATCAGCCCGGCGCCGCCCGCCGTGAGCAGCGCCGCGCCCACCGGCACCACCCACGACGTCCTGGTGGACAGGTACAGGTCGTCGCGTCCGGTGAGCAACAGGAACCAGAACAGGGCGGCCCACGCCGCCAGCACCAGCCCACCGGCGACACGGCCGGGGCTCCACGTTGGGGGTGACTCCCTGCCGTGCGAGCCCGCGTGGGCCGTGCTCCGGATCGCGAGGGAGTCCTTCATCCGGCCACCACCATCACCCACATGGCGCCGACCAAGGTCGTGGCGAACACCGTCGCCACGAGCATCGGCAGGAACCCCCTGCGGAACGTGCCGGCGTACAGCGCGCCCAGCTTGAGGTCGATCATCGGCCCCGACACGAGGAACGCGAGCTGGGCGGCCGGGCCGAACTGCACGAACGACGCGGCCACGAACGCGTCGGATTCCGAGCAGAGCGAGAGCACGGTGGCCAGCCCCATCATCACCGCGATGTCCAGGACCGGCGCCCCGGCAACCTTCGACAGGAACGAGGCGGGTAGGAATGTCTGGACCATCGCCGCGGCCGCCGCACCAACCAACAGATACCGGCCCATGAACAGGAAGTCGTTGCCGGTGTGGACGAAGAACCTCCGCCACCGCGCCTCCGGTGGCCCCGGTTCGACCAGAACGGCATGCGCTTCTTCGGAGCGGGGCCGGAGCACCTCGTCCTTGCTCCGGCTGCCGAGGACCCACCCGACCACAATGGCTACGAGCATCCCCAGTGCGAATCGTCCGATCACCATGGTCCACAGCGATGACCGCGCCCGATAGGCGACGAACGTGGACGAGATCACCACGGGGTTCAATACCGGGGCCGCGAGCATGAACGTGACCGCCGCCGACGGCGTGAGCCCACGGGCGGCCAGTCGTCGAGCGACCGGCACCGAACCGCATTCGCAGATCGGGAAGGCGACGCCCGCCAGGGCCGCGGCGGGGAGCTGGAGCGGCCTCGGAAGCCCGGCCACCCGCTCGAGGGCGTTCACCGGTACGAAGATCTCGATGGCTGCAGAGGCGAGGGCCCCCAGCAGCACGAAGGGCATGGCCTGAACGACGAGCGAGCCGAACACGATGAGGAAGGCCTGGATCCATGCGATCCGGCCGGGCTCGAGGATCCGAAGAAGTCCGGCGGCGAGGGCCAGGACGGCGACGATGATCGCAGCGGTGCGAACGGTGGCGTTCCTCGCGGGTTGCGAGGGCGCGACGTCGATCATCAGCAATATCTCCCGAAGGAGACCGCGAAGCCCTGGAACACGTCCTCGAACACGCGTGTCCCGTCGGGGGTCGTGACTCCCATCGTCGCCTGGACCACGGCGTCAGCCGAGATCCCTTCCTCCGCCAGGGCTCCCTGGTCCAGGAACAGCCCTCCCGAAACGACGTCCGCGATCACGTTCAGATCGCCCGGGACCCCGGCCTCGACCTGCGAAACGATGTCCGAGACCCGGACGGGAGCGCCGTCGGTCGATGCGGCATCGACCCCCGGATCGCCTCCCGTCCCAGCGATGACAACGGCTACCGAGCCGCCGGCCGCTCGCTCCGCGGCGGCGACCAGCTCATGCGTTCGCCTGTCCATCGAGCCGAGGGAGCCGTTCAGGACCACCGCCAGGATGTCCGGGACGTCGTCCCGTCCGAACCCCCCGCCGAGGAGCTGCTCGGCCGCGGGCACGGCGGAACGGCCCGTCGCCATAACCATGGCGTCGCGGTCGTGGCCGACGTACCACTCGCCCCCGACGATCCCGCGATCGGCCTCATCGCTTGCGACCAGGCCGATCAGCGGACGCTGGTCCATCGCTTGGTCCAGGTCGTCGGGCAACGTCGCGATCACGGAGAGCGGCGCGTCAGGGCCCCATGCCCCCGCGACTCGCCCATCAGCGCCTCGCACCAGGGCTCCGGTGATCCCGTGTTGCGACGGGAGGCCCCCGGTGCCGATCGTGGTGAGCGTCGCCGCGGGATCGAGTGGGAGGGAACCCGTGTCAGCGGCCAATGTCGCCGCACCGCGCTCCATGAGCGAACGAAGCGAACTCCAAGTGAGCGGATTGGCGCGGAGCTCCTGGGTTCCCACGGCCTTCCACGCCACCTCGAGGACGAGCCGTGGCCGTTCGCCGTCGGTGACGCCCGCGACGGCCGCCCCTGCTCGGACCTCCGGGTGTGGTCGGCGGAACCCCAGCACGTCGGAGAGCGTCGGTGCGATCGCGTCGAGGCCCGTGCCCCGCGGGACCAGGGCCCCCGGCTCGAACCCCGTGCCGAAGAACGCGATGGGCACCGCCGTGACCGTGGAGGATTCAGTGACCGAGGGCCATGGGCCGGCACCGGTCGGGCCCGCAACCGCGTGGTTCCCCGTCACGGCCATGACATCGGGCGACCGTCCCTCGCGGTACCCGGCGGCCAGCTTCGCCTTCAGCTCCGCCGGCAGCGGGCAGAAGGGAACGCGAGCCTGCGCTACGTCCGCAGGGCACGATTTGCCAGCGCACGCCGCCCGCAGCACACCCGCGGGCACGCCGATCGCGGCGAGCACCAGAAGGAGGACGAGCAGGCGTCGTCCGAACACGACGGGACACGCTATCGCGATTCCGAGGCTCGGATCGGCCCTCCGCACCTTGCGGAGAGAGGTCTGTTAGGTTTGCCGACTCGCCCGTGAGGTCCTCTCGTCGCCTGCTCGTGGTCGTCGCGCTGCTCGCGTCGGCGTGCACGTCGTCGGGTGGCACATCGGCAACCGCACCCGCTTCGACGAGCGGCCCGCCTGTCCCAACCCAGGTCTCCGGGAGAGCGCAGGCAAAGCAGGTGTGCGCGAACCTCTCCCACGAGGTGTTGGTCAGGACCTGGCACGGATACTTCCCCGGGCGGAGTGGGGACATCCAGATCGTTCCGGAGGACCCGAACTTCGTGAACGGTGGGCTGACTCACTCGACACCCTACGCGTACACGCAGGACGTCCCCCTGTTCCTGTACGGACCGGGCTACGTGCGACCCGGCCTGTACCACCGACCGATCACGCTCGCCGACATCGCACCCACCGAGGGCGCGATGCTGAAGTACGACTTCTCCGCGCCGGACGGCAGGGCCCAGCGCCAGGCCCTGCTGCCGGCCGAGGGCCGGCCGCTTCCCCGGCTGCTGCTCACCCTGATCTGGGATTCGGGAGGCATCGACGTGCTGAACCGGTGGCCGAACGACTGGCCGTACCTGCGCTCGCTCCGGCCGCACGGCGCCTGGTTCACCCATGTCACGGTCGGCGCCTCGCCGTCGAACACGCCCACCGGGCATTCCATCATCGGAACCGGGGCCTTCCCCATGCGCACCGGCTTCGTCGACGAGTACGTTCGGGTGAACGGACGGATCCAGAAGCCGAACGCGAACGGCCCGGCGTTCCTGCTCGAGCCCAGCCTGGCCGATCTGTACGACCGCCACATGGGCAACCGCCCGATCGTCGCGGCCATCGCCAGCCTCTCGGCTCACATCATGATGATGGGGCACGGGTCGCTGTGGGGTGGCGGTGACAAGGACCTCGCCGTGACTCGGGAGGCGCAGTTCGGGCCCACCGCTGGCGCGGAGTCCGACGTGTGGAACCTCACGCCGTCCATGGCGCCGTACTACACCTTCCCGAGCTACGTGAACGCGCTCCCGTCCGTGACCGCCTACACACGAGCCCTCGACCAGGCCGACGGACGGCTCGACCAAGCATGGCGTAGCCATCCATTCACCGAGCTGCACAACGGATTCGACACGCCGGCACGGACCCCGTACCAGACCAGGCTGGTGGAGACGGTGATCGAGCGAGAGGGGTTCGGGAAGGACGACATCCCGGATCTGTTGTTCGTGAACTACAAGGCCATCGATACGATCGGACACCTGTTCAGCGCAGACGGCGTGGAGATGTCCGACGCGGTCACCTATCAGGACGAGGCGCTTCGCCAGCTGGTGTCGTTCCTCGACCGCACGGTCGGTGAGGGGAGGTGGGTCATGGCCCTCACGGCCGACCACGGAACCCAGCGGGACCCCGCGGTGAGCGGCGCGTTCATGATCGACGTCAACAAGATCGACTCGCTGATCCGCATGGCGTTCGACGACGACGACGAGGTGCCGCTGGTCGAGAAGGTCCGGGCCACCGAGATCTGGTTGAACACGCAGGAGCTCGCGAACAACGGCTTCACCCTCGACGATGTCTCGCAATTCATCGTGCGGATGACACAGCGGCAGACGTTCAAGAACCGGAACACCCCGGTCCCCGGCCACGAGGACGACACCGTGTTCTCCGCGGCGTTCCCCTCGTCTATGCTGTCCCGGCTCCCGTGCCTCCCCGAGGCCCGCGCGAGCTGAGCGACGAAGGGGGAGGACCGACCGGATGGCGGTGACCAGGGAAGCTCCGGCTCAGGACCTTGTCCCGGCGCCGGAGCGGGGGAGCCGCTTCCTCCGCCGCCCCGTCGTCTTGGTGCTGGCCATCCTTGTCCTGCTGCTCGCGTTCGGCTGGACGTTTCTGCGCGATCCCTCGATCAGCGCCCCGACGCGCGACCCGGCCTGGTACACGTGGCGGTCGAACCTGATCACGCACGACGAACCCGGCCTGGTCGCGGGGGAGTGGGGCCCGTTCAGCATGTTCTCGGGCGGGTACCGGGTCGTGGTTCCGCTCTATGGGTCGGTCCTCCAGCGAGTGGCCGGCATCGACCTGTACACGTTCAGCGCGTTCATGATGATCGGGATCCCGATCCTCACCGGGCTCGCGCTCGGGGCGTTCTCCTACCGGCGGCATCGGGACCCGTTGTTGTTCCTGCTGGTGATGGCGGCCACGGGGGCGCTGTTCATGACCACGCCGTACGTTGGGTACCTCGACAACATCACCGTGCTCTACCTGCTGTCGCTCATCCTCGCGTTCTACGAGCCCGGGCAGACGTCGTGGGGAGCGAGGTCCGCCCTGTTCCTGTTCGGCATGGCCGCCGCCTTCACTCACCCCACGACCTGCGTGATCTTCGGCGTCACGCTCCTCGCGGTCTTCACCCTGCACTTCGTGACCAGCCGGTTCTCGCTTTCATCCGCGCTTCACCGGGACGGCCCGAGCCTGCTTTCGGTTGGTTCAGGGATGATCCTGGGGCTGGGGTCGTGGCTGGCCGGACCCTGGGGTGTGAAGGGGTCACTCGCCGATGCGGCGCTGCCTCCTCCGTACACGATGGAGGTCTTCCTCCATCGGTTGAGCGGATGGGTGGGATCGCTCCAGCCCTTCATCACGTTCCCGCTCATCCTGCTGGCCATCGGGTGGGTGATCTACCGGGCACACAAGGACCAACGGCCGGCCGACACGTTCGGGACGGTCTCCGCGATGTGGCTGTTGCCATTGCTCGGGGTATTCGGCTTCCTGATCGGGAAGACGTACCCCTACTACCGGTTTATGAACGCGACCGTGGCGCTCATGCCGCTCCTGGGCCTGGGCCTGTGGGTGGCCGTGCGATGGCTATTGAACCGCGCGGGCGGGAACCGCGTGCTGGCCGCGAACCGAGTAGTGGCGGTCTTGGGCGTTGCCCTCCTCGTGGGGGCAATGGTTTTCGTGTGGGTCCGCGGCCGCGACGCCTCCCAGTGGGCGAACCCGAGCAACCAGTGGATCGACCAGCCGACGCGGACGGCGCTCTCGGCGGCGAGCGCGGTCGTGGCGCGCGAGCCCGGCCGCCCCATCTTGTTCATCCTGAACTTCGGGGACACGTACCAGGCGTATGGTTGGGCCAAGACGTTCACGAACGTCTCGCGGACCGGGGTTCCCGGCGACGCCGTGAAACGGTCGATGTCCTACTTCGGCAGCGTGCAGGACTTCCTGGCGAAGCGACCGACGGAGCTCACGGATCCGACGTACAACAAGATGTCGCGCGGCTTCTTCGCCGAGGTGCAGGTCCTGGAGCGGACGTACCCCCAGCCCCCGGTGGTGTTCCTGGTCCGGCAGTTCAACGGGAACACGGAGAATGCGGCGCTCCTGGACCAGCGGCCCCCGCCGGACTACCTGGTCAGGATCGGCGAGGACATCGCGGTGGTGACCGGACCGAACCTGGCCACTCCCTCGCCGGAGACCGTCGATGCTGCGCGCGCGGCGGAGGCCGAGACCGCCGCGCTGTACGCGGACCACCCGGGGATCCTCGGGAACCTCGGACACACGCTGTGGGTGGTGTTCGCCCTGGCCCTGTTGCTCGTGGTGCCGGGACTGATCGCCGCGAGGTGGTTCGAGCTCGACGACGTCTGGTTGAAGGTCGCCCTCGTTCCAGGCATCTCCATCGGGCTCACGCTGATCGCGGCCATCGCCTGGGTGTCGATCCGCCGGGCCCCGTTCACCACCGCGGACGGGTGGGTCTCGCTGGGGCTGGCCACGGCGGTGGCCGTGGGCCTCCGGGCCGGCAAGCCAAGGCTCGATCCCCTGTTCGCCGGCGTTTCCGGGTTCTTCGCCGAGCTGTTCGCGGTGTTCTCCAACAGGAGCTTCTCGGCGCTATTGGGGACGCAGTTCGTGGCCCAGGCGGCCGATGGCATCGTCCAGGCATCGCTTGCCAAGTCCATCGCGTTCGGCGGCGAGAAGGGGTTCGATGTGGCCAGCGCGCCGTCGGCCCGCTATCTGCTCGTCGTGGTCCTCGCGCTCTACGTGCCCTACACGTTGGTCAGCCCGTTCGCCGGCGCATTCATCGACCGGTACGACCGCAAGCTCCTGCTGATCAGGTCCATCCTGTTCCGAGCGGCCGCCGTCGCCCTTGCCGCGCTTGCGCTCGCGGCGGGAGGCGACGCCCTTCCCGATGTGATCCTGATCCTGGCGATCCTGGTCGCGCTGGCGTGCACCCGGATCCTGCTGGCGATCAAGTCGGCGGGCATCCCGGCGGTGGTACGTGGCAGAGACCTGCTCCAGGCGAACGGCCTGTCCCAGGCGGGCGGGGCCATCTTCCAGGTGGTCGGCGGTGGGGTTGCCCTGGTGGGAACGGCGCTCGCGCCCTCGTGGATCGTCGCGCTCCTCGGAGCACTCCTGTATCTCGTAGCCGCGATCGTCGGGCGCTCCGTCGAACGCCTGGAGTACGAGCGGCGCACCTCCCGGTTCGTGGAGGAGGTGCGCCGCGTGTTCCGTGACATCGCGACCGGCCTCCGCGAGGTGTTCGGCCGGCCGGCTGCGGCCCTCGGCCTGGCCGGCTTTCAGGCACTGCGGATGGAGTTCTTCGGATTCGTCGCCCTAGTCTTCGCCCTCGAGGCGCGCCACCTCCTCTCGGGCTCCGACTCGGACAAGACCGTGGTGGCCATCGCCGGGGCGTGCGGGGCGATCGGCGCCGCGATCGGCATGGTGCTGGCGCAGAAGCTCAAGGACCGGGTCGCGCCGTACAGGCTGCTTGTGTCTGCCATGACCGCGGTCGGGATCGGCGTCATCCTGTTCGGCGGGGTCCAGACGATCGCCGGCTACTCGGCGATCACCTTCGTCGGCGCGTTGGGGTTCTTCCTGGGCAAGATCTCGGCGGACACGATCATGCAGCAGGCGCTCCCCGACGACTTCCGCGGTCGTGGGTTCAGCCTGTTCGACATCGCCTACAACCTGGGATGGATCGTTCCGGCCCTGGTGCTGTCGCTCGTGTGGAACGACGACCGGGTCCGACTCATCCTGATCGGATCGGGCATCGTCTTCCTGCTCGTGACGGCGGCGGTCTATCGGTGGGCGACGAGCATCAAGGATCAGCTGGCCAGCCAGGACGACATCGTCGATCCCCGAGCCGCAACGGGCGACGGACGGGCACCGTGACGCCGCTCCCGACGCCGGACCCGATCGGCGACCCGTCCGGGTACCAGCGCCATCTGTTGTCGCTCCTTGGCCACGACGACCCGGCCGAGGTGCAGGGCGCGACGCCCGCCGCATGGCGATCGATCGTCGAAGAGGCGGGCGATGTCGTGGCGGTCAGGCCCGAGCCCGGCGAGTGGTCGGCGCTCGAGTGCCTGGCGCACACCACGGACGCGGAGATCGTCTCTGCGGGACGGTACCGGTGGATCATGGCTCACGACGAGCCACCCCTGATCGGCTACGACCAGGACCTGTGGGTCGACCGGCTGCACCAACAGCCGGAGGATCCCGACGACTTGCAACGGCTCTTCGAAACCCTCCGGCGAGCCAACCTGGAGCTCTGGGCGCGGGCAACCCCCGCGGAGAAGGCCCGCGTGGGCCTACACGAGGAGCGCGGTCCCGAGAGCCTGGACCTGTCGTTCCGACTCGTCGCCGGGCACGACCGGTTCCACCTGGACCAGGCGCGGCGGGGACTCGCCGCGATCGAGGGTCGATCAGAACGGTGAGGCTCGAGAGATTCGGTCCTCGAACTCCGGGAAGTAATTCGAGATCATGGCGACGTCGAAAGAAGGAAGGATCGACTCCTTCGACTCTCGTTCCAGAAGGAACTGGAAACAGGCTCGGACGAACTCGTCGAGCTCCCGGAAGTTCCGGCCGAGGCGTTCGAAGTCGTCGAGCGACACCGTCACCTCGTGGACGCTCGTGGACCCGTCCTCGTCCCGGACGGTGACACCGAACCGCGGCACGAAGTCCTCGCCGCTCGCACGCCGGACCTCGATGTCGGCCACGCAGCCCCCTCGCGTGTATCGTACGCGAGCTCTCGAAGGGAGGTCTTCCCTTGCCCGAGGTGATCACCGAAGACGTCACCCTGCACTGCGAAGTGGACGGTGAGGGCGAGCCGGTCAGCGTCGTGGCGCACGGCCTGACGAACAACTGCCGCGAGCTTGCGGCGCTCACGCCCATGGTGCCGGGCACGAAGGTGCGCTTCGACTTCCGCGGCCACGGCAGATCGAGCGCGCCGCCGACCGGGTACCGGTTCGAGGACCTCGCGGGCGACCTCGACGCCGTAGCCACGGCCTACGGGGCGACGCGGGCCGTCGGGACCTCGCTCGGCGCCGGCGCGATCGCCAACCTGGTGACCCGGGATCCCCACCGGTTCGAGCGGATGGTGTGGCTCCTGCCGGCCGCGCTGGACCTTCCCTTCGGGTTCAAGGACCGGTTCCTGGAGCTCGCCGCGAGCCTCGACGGCAGGACCCCGGAGGAAGCGCTGGAGGCGATTGTGTCCGACCCCGAGCGCGTCGCCCAATACGTGCAGACGCCATGGAAGCTGGAGATCGACAAGCTCATGTGGGAGCACGAGCACCCCGATGGCCTGGCCCGGGCGATCAGGGAGGTCATCGAGGACTGGCCGGTTCCCGACAGGGAGCTCCTTCAGAAGGTGACGGCGCCAACGCTGCTGATCTGCATCGAGGGCGACGACATCCATCCGGCCGAGCTCGGCCGCATCCTGCACGACCTCCTGCCGAACTCGGAGCTGCTGATGTTCGAGAGCGAGATCGCGCTGTTCCAGGCCATCCCATCCCTTGTCCAGCGGGTGGGTGCGTTCCTGACCGGGAATGACTGACGCCATGGCGCGGTTGGTCGAAGCCATGAGCGAGCTCGAGGAGTACCGCAAGGCGAAGGACGAGTTCTTCCGAGACGATCCCCGGTCTCCACTCACGCCCGCCCAACGTGCAGCAT
The DNA here is from genome assembly GCA_044869895.1 of Actinomycetota bacterium. Lineage (GTDB taxonomy): Bacteria > Actinomycetota > UBA4738 > UBA4738 > HRBIN12 > AC-69. Next base: position 18,224 of record JBIOXZ010000133.1, read on the forward strand.
TCAACGGACTGTCGTACTACCCGGAGAGCGCGGTCCTTCGGATCGAGGGTCAGCTCGACACGAACGTGGACCGGGACGAGCTGATCGTGATGCAGACCACCACCGGCGGGACGCAGGTCTACCGCCGTGCGGGGAAGGTTCATTTCCAGATCGATGGACGGGCCGCCGAGATCACGTTGTACGAGTCGGCGGACCAGGAGGACCTGTTCGTCCCATTCCGCGATGCGACGTCTGGCAAGGAAACGTACGGCGCCGGGCGGTACTTGGAGGTCGAGCGTCCGAAAGAGGGCCGCATCGTCGTGGACTTCAACGATGCCTACAACCCGTATTGCGCCTACAACCCCGAGTGGAGCTGCCCCCTCCCGCCCGGCGAGAATTGGTTGTCCGTCGCCGTCCGGGCCGGCGAGAAGGTCTTCGAGGCTGAACCGAGCGGGGGCGGGCGACCAGCCGGGCTTCGATAGGCTCTGCCCGTGACCGAAGAGCTCTTCTCGACCGACGCGTATGCGCGGACGTGCCAGGCGAACGTGATGAATGCCAGCAGTGAAGGCGTGGTGCTGGACCGAACCGTGTTCTACGCGCGGAGCGGCGGACAGCCCGGCGACACTGGGTGGCTGATGTGGGGCGGCGGCAAGGCTCGCGTGATCGACACGATCAAGAGCCGGGGCACGCTGGAGCACGTGATCGAGGGCGTTCCGCCGTCGATCGGGACCCACGTGACCGCCGAAATCGACTGGGACCGCCGGCACATCCTCATGCGGACCCACACCGCGCTCCACGCACTGTCGGGGATCGTGTGGCGCGACTACCGCGCGAAGGTGACGGGAGGTTCGATGGATCTCGGCGTCGCCCGCATGGACTTCGAGCTCCCCACCATGTCGACGGAGTTCGGGCGGGCCGTCGAGGGGAAGCTGAACGAGGCCCTGGCGCAGGATCGCCGGGTGCACGTCTCGTTCGTACCGCGGGACGAGGCCCTGGTCGACCCGGATCTCATCCGGACGAAGGTGAACCTGATCCCCGAGCATGTCGATCCCATCCGGGTGATCGACATCGAGGGGATCGACAAGCAGGCCGACGGCGGCACCCATGTCCGCTCGACGGCCGAAGTGGGCCGTGTCCGCGTGGTGAAGACCGAAAGCAAGGGGAAGGACTTCAAGCGGATGCGGATCGAGCTTGTCGACCGGTAGGGCGCAGGTCACCGAGACGCGGCCTGAAGCGGTGGGCGGCGCCCTGGTCGCGCTGGCCGCTCTGTGCTTCGGCTCCGTCGTGGTACTGGGCAAACACGAGCTCGAGGGCGGCATCACCGTGTACTCGCTCTTGGCCATCCGGTTCGGGGTGGCCGCGGTGGTGCTCTTCGCGCTGCTGGTCGCCCTCCGCCGTTCGCTCGCGGCGGCGGAGGGCGAGCGTGCCGGGCTCGCGGTCCTCGCCGTGTGCGGCTACGCCGTGGAGGCCACGCTGTTCTTCCTCGCGCTCGAGCACGGAACGGCGGCCGCAGTGACGTTGCTGTTCTTCATCTACCCCGTGGTCGTCACGCTGATGTCCTGGACGGTGGGGGGCGGCCGACCGGGGCGCCTCACGCTCCTCGCGTTGGTGTGCGCGGTGAGCGGCGCGGCCGTCGTCGTGGCGACCGGGACCGGATTGTCGATCCAAGCGCGCGGGGTGGTCGCGGCGCTCGGCGCCGCGACCACCTACAGCGCCTACCTCGTCGGCACCGATCGCGTGCTCCGTCGCACCAGCCCGCTCACGAGCGCGATGTGGGTGAGCGCGGGCGCGTCGCTCGGCCTTTTCGCCTTCGCCGCGCTCACCGGGAACGGTTCACTCCCGGGTGGGTGGGGCGAGTGGTGGCCGGTGATCGGGATGGGTCTGGCCACCGCGGCCGCGTTCGTCTGTCTCCTGGAGGGGATCCGGCGGATCGGCGCCATCCGGACGGCGATCGTCTCCGCCATGGAGCCGCTCGCCGCCGCGGCCCTCGCGGTCGTGTTTCTGGGGGAGTCGGTTACTGGGGGCATCGCGCTCGGTGGGGCGCTGATCCTGGTGGGTGCCGTCGCCGCGAGCCTGGCCCGAGTGGCGACGGTGCAGGAGCAACAGGTCCCGTAGCCTGCGAGCCCTTGGGCGGGCTGGAGTACGCTGGTCGAAAGGAGCCCTCGATGGACCGGACCATGGCGTTCCTGTTCGACCTCGACGGGACCCTCGTCGACAGCGTGTACCAGCACGTCCTGGCGTGGCAGGACGCGCTCGACCATGTTGGCATCGAGCTCTCGGTGTGGCGGATCCATCGCAAGGTCGGGATGAGCGGCGGCCTGTTCGCGAACGCGCTCCTTCGCGAGACGGGCCGCGACGTGAGCGCCGACGAGCGGGAGCGCCTGAAGAAGCTCCACGCCGAGGCGTACGAGCAGCGGGCCGGCATGGTGCGACTGCTTCCAGGCTCGCGAGAGCTCCTCGCGTATCTCTCCGAGGCCGACGTCCCATGGGCCATCGCCACGAGCGGCGGCATGGACAGCGCCGGCCGTGTGCTGCCGCTCCTCGACGTTCCCGACAGCGTCCCCGTCGTGACCCGCGACCAGGTGTCCTATGCCAAGCCGGACCCGGACCTGTTCCTGGCCGCGGCCGAACGCCTCGGCGTCGACATCGCCGAGTCGGTCGTCGTCGGCGACAGCGTGTGGGACCTGCTGGCCGCACGCCGGGCCCGAGCCCTGGGCGTCGGCCTGCTCTCGGGCGGCTACGGGCAGGACGAGCTGGAGCGCGCCGGGGCCTACCGCGTGTACGAGGACCCGGCCGACCTCCTTCGTCACCTCGACGAAGTGGGTATCCGGCCTCGCGGATAGACCCGCCATGCCACCGGAGCGGCTCACCGCGCTCGACGCGTCGTTCCTGTACCTGGAGCGGCCGGCGATGCACATGCACGTGGCCGCGCTGTCGGTGTTCGACCCGTCATCGAGGCCGGACGGCCATCTCCGGCACGACGACGTGGTCCGTGTGATGGCCTCACGTATCCATCTCGCACCGCGGTTCCGCCGGAAGGTCGTGATGGTCCCCGGCCACCTCGGGCTCCCGGTGTGGGTGGACGATCCGCGCTTCGATCTGGAGTTCCACGTCCGCCGCTCGGCGCTTCCCTCGCCCGGCGGACGACGGGAACTGACAGACACCGTGCAACGCGTTCTCTCGCGGCCCCTTGACCGCACCAAGCCACTCTGGGAGCTCTACGTGATCGAGGGGCTGGAGGACGGTCACGTGGGGACCCTGCTCAAGGTTCACCACGCGATGATCGACGGTGTCTCCGGGATGCAGCTCGCGGCGGTGCTCTACGACGTCGATCCGACGCCCTCCGAACCGAAGGCACCTCCTCCTTGGATTCCAGAGCCCGAGCCGCCCGGGGCAGATCTCGTGCGAGAGGCCCTCCTCCGACAAGTCACCCATCCGGTCCAGGCCATGCTCGACGGCGCCGACCAAGTGATGCATGCGCCGGTGATGACGGCCCTCGGCCTGGGTGCGATCGCCTCGGGCGTGCGCAGCATCTTCGGGATGGGCGCCCGACCGTCGAGCCCGCTCGACGTGGCGATCGGCCCCAACCGGAGGTTCGCCATCACCGATGCGCCGCTCCAGCGGTTCAAGGACGTGAAGGATGCGCTAGGGGGAACGGTGAACGACGTCGTGCTGACGGTGGTGGCCGGGGCCCTTCACCAGCTGCTGAAGGCTCGGCGAGAGCCTTCGCGCGGACGCACCCTCCGCGTGATGGTTCCCGTTTCGGTCAGGACCGGCGCCGACGACGGCGTGGGCAACCGCGTGGCGCCGGCCTTCGTGGACGTCCCGGTCGGGGCGATGTCGGCCAAGCGCCGCCTGGCCGAGGTTCGGAAGGGAACCAGGTTCCTCAAAGACTCGATGATGGCGCTGGGGGCCGATGCGATCATCGGCCTCGGAGCGTACGCGCCGGGCGGGTTGCTCGCGGCGGCGGCCCGAGCCGTATCACGGGGGCGGTGGTTCAACCTCGTCGTCTCGAACATCCCGGGACCTGGGCAGCCGATGTACCTAGCCGGCGCCCGGCTGGTGGCGAGCTACCCATCGATGCCGCTCGGGGAGAACTCGGCGCTGTCGATCGCGTGCTCGTCTCTTGGCGGGGTGATGGCCTTCGGCCTGACCGGAGACTGGGACGGGATGCCCGACATCCACCTGCTCTCCACGGCGATCGACGACTCGCTGAGCGAGATGTGCAAGGCGGCGGGGGTCTAGGCAGGGGTCGAATCGGAAACGGAGGCCGCCCCCGGCTCCACGACCTCCTCGAGCCACCCCGTCACGGCGGCCATCCACCGGTCGGGGTCCTCGATCATCGGCACGTGGCCCACCTTGGGGAGCAGGCGAACCCGCCAGTTCGGATGGCTGGCGATGGCCGCCTGGGCGAACGCCACCGGCACGAGCCGGTCGCCGTAGCCGTGGATCACGAGGACCGGGCACTTCGCGCGGTCCAGGACCGTTCGGGCGAGGTCCCCGCGTTCGCCAAGGCGAAGGAGGGAGCGCGCCGCCTCTACGAGCGCCGGCCCGATGTCCGGGTCCTTCTGCCGCTCGAGCAGCAGGTCGATGTGCGCTCGGATGAGCTCCTCGGGGACCGTGGCGGGATTCATGGCCACGATACGGAACCCGAGGCGCACGATGCGCTCCGCCGACATCGCGGTGAGCCGCTTCCTGGCCACCCACTCGCCGATCCCCGGAGCCCGATACAGCGCGAAGCCTGTCAGGACGAGGGCCGACGGCACGCCCCCCCGAGCCCACGGGAACACCGAGGCGCTCAACACGACCGCCTCGGCCGAGGCCGGCTCGTACGCGGCTTGGAGCATGGCGATGGCACCCCCCATGGAGTTGCCCACCAGGACCGCCGGCCCCCCGATCACGTCGTCGATGAACCGCGCCAACAACACCTGGTTCGCGCTGAGCTTGCTGCTTCGACCGTCACGGGGGGTGCGACCGAAGCCCGCCAGGTCCAGGGCCAGCACTCGGCCGCGCTCGGACAGGCGCCGTCCGACACATACCCAGCTGAGGTAGGAGCCTCCAAGGCCGTGGAGGAGGACGAAGCTCCGCTCGGACGGGCCCTCCCACTCCACGTAGTGGACGGGCCCGTCAAGGTCTACGAACCGGCTCTGAGGGATGTCCAGCTCATCCATCGGACCAAGCGTACTTGCCCGGCTACACACGAGGCTGTCGGCGCTCATCGGCACCTCCTCGGACGCGACGCCCTACGATCGGAGCGCTCGAAACGGCGGCGGAGGGAGAGGAAGCATGAGGAGCAGGGTGGAGGCGAACCGGCCGTGGGCGAAGACGATGGGCTACGCGCGTGCCGTACGGGTCGGGAGCGTCGTCGAGGTCTCGGGGACTGCGGCCGCCGCGCCCGACGGCACCGTCCTCTCCCCGGGCGACGTCGAGGGCCAGACGCGGGCGGCCCTGGCCACGATCGGTGAAGCACTCGAGGAGCTCGGTGTCTCGTTCCGCGACGTCATTCGGACCCGCGTCCTGCTGGCCGACGCGTCGCGCTGGGAGGACGCCGCGCGGGCCCACGGCGAAATCTTCAGGGACGTCCGTCCGGCCAACACGACGGTGGGCGGGCTCGAGTTCATCGATCCCGCCATCCTGGTCGAGGTGGAGGTCTCCGCGGTGGTCGAGCCCGGCTAGACTTTCGGCCGCATGGCCATCGTCACCCTTCGTCCGCCGCTTCGCGACCTGGCGGGGGGTCGCGAGATCGAGGTGGACGGCGCCACGGTCACCGAGCTCCTTCAGGCGCTGGAGAGCTCGCATCCACGACTCACCGGATGGGTCCTCGACGATCAGGGCAACATCCGCCAACACATCGCCGTCTTCGTGAACGAGGAGCGGGCCGCGCCCGACGCGCCGGTGCGAGGGGGCGATCGGGTACACGTGCTCCCCTCCATCTCCGGCGGCGCGAACGACGGGGAGGTGCTCGTGGGGACGAGGAAGGGACTGTTCGTCCTCCGAGGGGAGCGCGGAGGCCCCATGGACGTCGCCGCCCGGCGGTTCTCCGGGCAGACCGTGGAATACGCGGTCCGCGATCCACGGTCGGGACGGTACTTCGCCTCAGTCACCCACGGTCAGTACGGGCCCCGCGTCTACTACACCGACGACCCGCTCGCCGAAACGTGGGCGCAGGCCGATGGTCCCCGGCTCCCCGACGGGGAGGGCGCGACCGTCGAACGGATCTGGATCGTGCATCCCGGCGAGGAGGATGGGGTCCTGTGGGCCGGCGTTGCACCGGCCGCGCTGTTCCGGAGCGAGGACGGGGGTCGAACCTGGACGTTGAACCGCGCACTGTGGAATCAGCCGAGTCGCAAGGACTGGCAACCCGGGGCCGGCGGCCTCGCGCTCCACTCCATCTGCCCGTGGCCGGGCGATCCCGACCGGCTGGCCATCGGCATCTCCGCGGTGGGGGTGTGGCTCTCGGACGACGGAGGCCGATCGTGGCGCAACGGGAACAAGGGGCTGGTCCCCCTGTACGTACCCGATGAGGTCCGGGAGACCACCCTCGACCTGTGCGTGCACAACATGTACCGGTCGCCGGTGGTGCCCGAGCGGCTGTTCATGCAGTTCCACGGCGGCGTGTATCGCTCCGACGATTGCGGCGAGACCTGGCTCGACATCGCCGAGGGCCTGCCGTCGGCCTTCGGCTTCCCCCTCGTCCACGACCCGCACCGGCCAGATTGCGCGTTCGTCATCCCCCTGGTCTCCGACGGAGACCGGGTCACGCCCGAGGGCAAGGTCCGCGTCTACGAGACCACCGATGCGGGCGGCACGTGGGTGGCGCGAGGTCAGGGGCTGCCGCAGGAGGAGGCGTATCTCACGGTCCTTCGCCAGGCGTTCGGGCACGACGGCGGCGATCCACTCGGCCTGTACTTCGGCGCCACGTCGGGCGAGGTGTTCGGTTCGGCCGACGGTGGCCGGACGTGGAGGACGGTGGCTCCCCGCCTGGCCCCCGTGACCTCGGTCCGCGCCTCGGGCTGACGAGCGCGGTCGGGATGCGCCAGGGGGGTCAGGCGGGCGGGGGAGCGGGGAGCACCGCCTCGGACGGGCGACACCTCGCCCGGTAGGAGGCAGCAATCGCCTCGAGCAGCTCTTCGTCACCTCCCGCCCACGCGCCGGCGCCTGCGACCCTCGGGCGGATCGACGCGGCGAGCCGCTCGCGGGCGGCCGGGCCCAGGGATCCCCGCCGTTGGAGGAGCGAGAGGATCAGAAGTATTCGGATTCGGTGAGCCCCGCCGAGTCCAATGTCCGGGCGGCCACGAAGGAGTCGGGCGGGAGTGACACGGCGAACGGCGCGGGGGCGGTCCGCAGACACTGGGCCTTGGGAAGAGGGGGAAGGACCACCTGCCACCTCCCTCCACGCACGATCTCGAAGCTGCTCGGCGCTCGAGGAAACACTCGGTCGAGCCCCGGCCACTCATGAGACGAACGGGAAGGTATGGGTCACATGGGCGAACGGTTGTAAGTCATTTGGGCCGAAAGTGGGCGCTAGCTGCGGGAATAGACCTGGTCGTCACGATGTCTTAACAATTGGCGGCCTTTACAAGGGGTGGGACCGCCCGTACCATGGAAATCGCGACGTGCCACCGGCAGCTCTCGTCTCGAGTTCCCGCCTGCCGACGTACTGTGTAAGGTCCCCGAGACCTCCCCGGAGCGCGGAAACACGCCCTGGGGAGATTCGGAGGAGGAGAATGAACGTCTAGATGCCAGAGCCTGCTCGCCCGTTGGGCACAGACGACGCCGATGACCTCCGCCTGTACCTGGAGGCCGCGGCCCGAGAGCCACTCCTCACCAAGGAGGAGGAGGTCGAGCTCGCCATCATCATCGAGCACGGCAAGGAATCGGAGGACAAGCTCCGAGCCGGCCGCCTCCGCTCGGAGAAGAGCATCCTGAAAGCGCGCCAGGCCGTGAAGAAGGCCGAGGCCGCCCGGCAGCGATTCATCATGGCCAACCTTCGGCTGGTGGTCTCGGTGGCCCGGAAGTACCAGGGACAAGGGCTGCCGCTCCTCGACCTGATCCAGGAGGGCAACATCGGCCTGATGCGAGCCGTGGAGCTGTTCGATTGGCGCCGTGGGTTCAAGTTCTCCACGTACGCCACGTGGTGGATCCGCCAGGGCATCACCCGGGCGATCGCCGACCGGTCGCGCTCGATTCGTCTGCCGGTGCACATCCACGACCGCCTGCGCAAGCTGAACCGAACCAGGTTCCAGTTCGCCCAGACCATGGGCCGGGAGCCCTCGCGCGACGAGCTGGCGAAGGCCCTCGACACCACGGTCGAGGAGATCGACGACCTCTCGGAGATGGGTCGTCGGGAGCCTCTGTCCCTGCAGTCTCCCGTGGGAGAGGACACCGAGCTCGGCGACCTGATCGAGGAGGTGGACTCCGACGCCGCGTTCAACGAGGTCGAGGACGCGCTGCTCCGCGAGGAGATCGGCGACGCGGTGGAGCGAGTACTCGACGAGCGCGAGCGACACGTCGTCGCGCTTCGCTACGGCCTGGAGAACGGGCAACCCCTGTCGCTTCGTGAGACCGGCAAGGTGCTCGGCCTCTCGGGTGAGCGGGTGCGCCTGATCGAGCGCGAGGCCCTTCGGAAGCTGCGCGACTCGAATCTGATCTCGACCGTGGCGCTGTAAGGCGGCACGCAGTTTCAGGGGGGCCGGTCCGCGGAGGCGGATCCGCCCCTTTCGTCGTCCTTGAGGCGGCCGACCGGCCGCCGGGGGTTCGCCTATCAGCCGACGCCGGAGCCGACTTCCCCCTCGACCTCTTGCGGCAGCGAGGTCGGCGCCGGCGGAGCGGGCGACCGGCTCGCCGCCGCCGTCACACCCGAGACGAGCGGCACGATGGCCTCATCGCGAACGTCGAAGGCCGCGAGATCGAGCGGCTCCCCACATCCCCCTACGCCCACCAGCACGTGCGTGCGGTCCAGCCAGCCGAGGACCCGACTGGGGTCGGATACATCGGGGAGGATCGGGATCAGCTCCCGGTCGGGCCCACGGACCATGGCCACGCCGTCGTCGCACGACGTCCCCAACGTGAGTCCCAGGAGTCTTCCACTCCGGCTGGGTGGTTGGAACACCGACAGGACGTGCTGGCCCGGCTGGCCCCTCCACAACCAGCGGATGAAGCTGCGATTCGCCAGGTCCAGAGCGAGCACCTCCGGATGCCCGTCCGCGTGCTGAGCGGCGTAGACGAGGGTCCGTCCATCGGCAGAAAACTCGAGCGCCCCGAACTCGGTCCCCACCTTGCTGAACACGAGGCGCTTGGGATCCTCGCCGAGATTCGAGGAGAGCCAGATCGACTGGCGCCCTTCCCGCTCGGCCACGAAGGCCAGCGCAAGGCCCGAGGGGTGATAGGTCACGCTCAGGTACGAGACCCCGCGCAACGGCGAGATGTCGTCGATCCCTTTCTGGTCGAGGTACCGCTTGTCGAGCTCGGTCCCGTCGCCTGAGACGAACGCCACGGCCGTCCCCACTGGATGTCCCCACGCCGAGGGGCCCGGCCGGACATCGAGGGGAGGCTGGAGGGTCTGGCCGCCGATCGCCTCCATGTGCAGCCCGCCGAGGAGGACCCGGTCCCC
>JBIOXZ010000134.1:0-3122 GCA_044869895.1 Actinomycetota bacterium
CAGACGAAGCTGGTCGACCTGAACACGGACAGCGTGGACTCGGCCATGCGCATCGTCGAGGGGACGGCGCGCAGCATGGGCATCGAGGTCGTGGGCTAGGAGGGCGGGCGCATGCCAGTGGCGAAGGCGTACGCGAAGGCAAGCGCGCAGATCGAGTCCGACCGGGCCTACTCCGTGGAGGAGGCCGTGGATCTCGCAAAGCGCGTGGCGCACGCGAAGTTCGACGAGACCGTCGAGCTCGCCGTGCGGCTCGGAGTCAACCCGAAGCATGCGGACCAGATGGTCCGGGGCGCGGTGCTCCTCCCGCACGGGACCGGCAAGGCGGTGCGGGTGATCGTCTTCGCGAAGGGCGAGAAGGAGCGCGAGGCGCGCGAGGCCGGGGCGGACGTCGTCGGGGCCGAGGACCTGGTCGAGAAGATCCAGGGGGGCTGGCTGGAGTTCGACACCGCCGTCGCGACGCCGGATCTCATGGGCCAGGTGGGGCGGCTCGGGAAGGTCCTGGGGCCGCGCGGGCTCATGCCGAACCCCAAGATCGGAACGGTGACGTTCGACGTCGCGCGGGCCATCCGGGAGGTCAAGGCCGGCAAGGTCGAGTTCAAGGTGGACAAGGCCGGCAACGTCCACGTACCCGTCGGCAAACGGTCCTTCGCGGCGGCGCACCTGGCAGTGAACGCGAACGCGATCATCGAGGCGCTCGTGAAGGCGAAGCCGGCCGCGGCGAAGGGACAGTACCTGCGCAGCATCACGGTGTCGACGACGATGGGGCCCGGCGTGCACGTGGACGTCCAGCGCATCGCCAGTCAGTACAAGCTGTAGGAGGTCAACGTGCCCACGGCAGGGAAGGCAGGGACGATCGAGGAGCTCCGGAAGCGGCTGGGCGGAGCCACGGCCGCCGTCTTGACCGAGTACCGAGGCCTCACGGTCCAGCAGATGTCGGAGCTCCGGAAGCAGCTCAAGGCTGCCTCCGCGGAGTACCGCGTCGTCAAGAACCGGCTGGCGCGCGTCGCCATCGAGGGGTCCGCCTTGGCCTCGCTCCGGCCGCACCTCACCGGGCCGATCGGCGTCGTCATCGCCCGGAAGGATCCGGCCCCCGTTGCCAAGGCGCTCCAGGGGTTCGCCAAGACGAACCCGGCGCTCCAGGTTCGGGTGGGCGTCGTCGACGGGCAGCTCCTGGATCCCCAGGGCCTCAAGGCGGTGGCGGACCTGCCGTCGCGGGAGGCGCTCCGGTCGCAGCTCGTGGGAGCGATCCAGGGGCCGCTGGCGCAGCTGGTGGGCCTCCTCCAGGCACCGCAGCGGGAACTCGTATTCATCCTGGCCGAGCGGGGCAAGCAGGCCCCGGCCGAGTCGGCCGAGCAGGCGTGACGGACGGAATCGGACGAGCGCGGACGGGGCCCCGGTGGCTCCGTCGATGACAAGGGGGAGAGATGACGAAGGTCGAGCAGGTGGCCGAGCAGCTGGACCATTTGACCCTCCTGGAGGCGGCCCAGCTGTCCAAGCTTCTCCAGGAGAAGTGGGGCGTGTCGGCGGCGGCGCCCATGGCGGTGGCGGCGATGCCCGGGATGGCGGGGATGCCGGGCGGGGCGGCCCCGGCGGCGGAAGAGGAGAAGACCGAGTTCGACCTGGTGCTCACGGCGGCAGGCGACAAGAAGATCCAGGTCATCAAGGTCGTGCGGGAGCTGACGGGGCTCGGGCTCAAGGAGGCCAAGGCGGTTGTCGACGAGGCCCCCAAGCCGGTCAAGGAAAAGGTGTCGAAGGCCGAGGCCGAGGACATGAAGAAGAAGCTCGAGGAGGTCGGCGCCGCCGTCGAGATCAAGTAGGGCCGCGTGTCGACGGTCGTGCGCCTGACCGAGCCCGCCGTGGGTGTGGCGGGCTTGCGTCGCTCGGGGATCGCCCCGGGCAGGCGGCGACTGCCGGGACCGGCTCCGGACGGAGCGTGCGCAGATTGACTCCGGGCACCCCGGAGCACCGGGGCTGAGGGGATAGATGGCGGGACAGATTCAGTGTGGTCGTCGTGTCCGCCGGGATTTCGGGAAGATCGCCTCGATCGTCGAGATTCCGAATCTCATCGAGATCCAGCGGAACTCGTATGAAGCCTTTCTGCAGAAGGACTACTCGCCGGAGCACCGCGAGGACATGGGCCTCCAGGCGGTGTTCAAGAGCGTCTTTCCGATCTCGGACTACAACGAGAATGCCTCGCTGGAGTTCGTGGGGTATCACTTCGGCGACCCCAAGTACACGGTCGAAGAGTGCCATGACCGGGGCATGACGCATGCGATCCCGCTCAAGGTGACGCTCCGACTCGTGGTGTACGAGCAGGACAAGAGCGCGCGGCACCGGGCGGTCAAGGACATCAAGGAGCAGGAAGTCTATCTCGGCGAGCTCCCACTCATGACCGAGAAGGGCACCTTCATCATCAACGGCACCGAGCGCGTGGTCGTCAGCCAATTGCAGCGCTCGGCCGGGGTGTTCTTCGACGACGACCGGGGGAAGACGCTCGCCTCGGGCAAGAAGATCTTCTCCGCGCGGATCATCCCGTACCGCGGCTCGTGGGTCGAGTTCGAGTTCGACGCCAACGACATCCTGCAGGTGCGGATCGACCGCCGGCGGAAGATGCTGGCGACGGCGTTCCTGCGGGCCTTCTGCTTCCTGGAGAAGGGCACGGTCCTCTCGGACGAGGAGATCCTGGGCGCCTTCTACGACCTCGAGGAGGTCGTCGGCTTCGAGGACGGCGCGGCCGTCGTCAAGGTGAATCCGGAGATCCACCGGCATGAGACGCCGGTGGCCGAGGAGATCAAGCAGCCCCGCCATCGCGAACCGATCGTGCAAGCCGGCCGGCGTCTGAACAAGGCCCGGGTCGAGCGCATGGTCGAAGCGGGCATCACGAAGTTCCGGGTCCCCATGGCGTGGCTGGAGAACCGGCGCACCGGCAGCCGGGTCGTCGACTCGAAGACGGGCGAGGTGCTCGTGGAGGCGAACCAGCTGTTGACCTCGAACGAGCTCGCGAAGATCGCCGCCCGGCCGGTGGCGCCCTTCAAGGTCGTCTTCGAGGACCCGGACAAGAACGACGCCTCGGTGCACGAGACGTTGACGCGGGACACGCACCGGAACCCGGACGAGGCGCT
>JBIOXZ010000135.1:0-34317 GCA_044869895.1 Actinomycetota bacterium
GTCTGAAGGCCAGGGAGGACGAGCGGTTCCGTGACGCCCATCCACGGTCCTTGGACCTGCTCGAACGGGCCAGGGCGTCGATGCCCAACGGCGTGCCGATGGCCTGGCTGGCCGACCCCGGCACGTACAACCACCCACCCGTGTGGGTGACCGAGGGCAGGGGGTCCCGCTTCCGGTGCGTGGACGGCCACGAGTACGTCGACTTCAACGTGGCGGACATGAGCATGTTCTGCGGGTACGCGCCGGAGCCGGTCGTCGAGGCCGTGTCCCGGCGGATGACGGCTGGCAACCAGTTCCTGCTCCCGGTCGAGGACTCGATCTGGGTGGCCGAGGAGCTCTCTCGGCGGTGGGGCCTGGCGAAGTGGCAGTTCACCCTGTCCGCATCACAGGCCAACACCGAGCTCATCCGAGTCGCGCGGGTCGCCACCGGCCGGCCCCGCGTTCTGCTGTTCGAGGGTAAGTACCACGGCCACTTCGACCAAGCCCTGGTCACACTGGACGATGGGCGCGAGGTTCCCGAGGAGCTCGGGCTGCCGCCGGACGTGACCGCACAGACCAGGGTGGTTCCGTTCAACGACCTCGAGGCGGTAGGCCGCGCCCTGGAGCCCCGAGACGTGGCGGTGGTCCTCCTGGAGCCGGCCATGACGAACAACCAGGGGCTGATCCTTCCCGATGCCGGCTTCCACGAGGGATTGCGGCGTATCACGCTCGAGACCGGCACCGTCCTGGCGTACGACGAGACCCACACACTCGTGTGCGGCCCCGGTGGGCTGACTAGGATCTGGGATCTCGAGCCCGACGCGGTCTCGCTCGGCAAGTCGATCGCCGCCGGCGTGCCCATCGGCGCGTACGGCATGACCGAGGAACTGGCCAGCGTGTTCGCGCACCCGGGGACCACATACTGGGGGCACGCGCCGGACAGCGTGGCCACGGGCGGCACGCTCTTCGCCAATTCGTTGACCGCGGCGGCGGCCCGAGCCGCCCTCGGCGAGGTCCTCACGGACGACGCCTATGCCCACACGGCGAAGCTCGGGACGCGGCTGGCCGACGGGATGGAGGCGGCCGTCCAGGATGTGGATCTGCCGTGGACCATCCACCGCTTCTTCCCCCGGTCGGGCTACACGTTCGCTCCCCGTCTCCCCCGCGACGCCGCGGAAGCGCGCTCGTCCGAGGATCGCCGGCTCGTTCACTTGATCCGGGTCTTTCTGGCCAACCGCGGCGTGTGGGAGGCCATCCCCGGCGCAGGGCCGACGGTGCCGGTCCCGGCCACCGAGGACGACATCGATCGCTACACGTCCGCCTTCGCCGAACTGCTCGGCGAACTGACCTCCTGACGTCTCAGTCGATTCTGTCACGAAGCGACATTGCTCCGGCTGTGATCCAATCCGACCGTGGATCGCGCTGCCATCGACGAGCTCTTCGCCTTCACGGACTACTCCTGGCGCGAGCACGAGCGTGCCATTCGCCCGCTTGGCGACGAGACGCTGAGAAAGCCGGCGCCTGGCTCCGGGTGGCCGGCGCTGGGCGATGCTCTGGCCCACATCAATTGGGCGTACGTTCGCTGGCTGGCGGACCCGGCCGGAACGACCGATGAGCCAGAAGCGCCTGTGAAGTCATGGGACGAACTGGATGCCTACCGGCGCCGCGTCCGCGGTCATGCCCGCGAGTATCTCGATTCGCTCGGCGACGGTGAGCTGTTGACACCTCGGGAGATGAACGTCGACGGCGAGACGCTGCTGTACAGTCCCGCGGACATCTTCGTGCACGTCCTGTTGCATGAGCGCCAACACCACGGGGACCTGAACACCCTCCTGTACCAATTGGGCGTTGAGCCGCCGATCGTCGAGTTCCGGTTCTCCCTGCCTGAAAGCCGGGCATAGCCACTTCCTCACTCGAGGGATGTCGCTTTTCCGCCGGGAGGCAATGTCGAGCAGCATCCGATCCCCGCCTGCACAGTTTCACGGCCCGCGGTCAGCGGATGAGGCGGGAGAGTCTCCGATCGGCCAGGACCTTGCCGCCGGTCTGGCAGTTCGGACAGTACGTGACCTCGTGCGACTCGTACGAGATCCGGCGGAGGTCGTCGCCGCATCGCGGGCAGGGCGTCCCGTACTTGCCGTGGACGGTGAAGTGATCGCCGATCTTCGTGGGCAGGCCTCCGGTGCGACGGCGCTCGACCCCGAGGGCCTGGGCCAAGATCTCGTGCACCGCGTCGAGGAGATCACGACGCTCCTCACTCGACAGCGCCGCCAGGGTGGCGAACGGCGAGAGCTTCGCCCGATGCAGGATGTCGTCGGAGTACCCGCGCCCGATCCCCGACACCGTGCGCTGGTCCCGGAGGATCGTGTGGACACGCCGGGCGTCGTCGCCTTCCAGGACGAATCGCTCGAATGCCGGCGAGTCCGGCTCTGGACCGAGTTTGGCGAGTGGGCCGTCGTCACCCTCGGCGAGGACCCACCAGCCGGCCTTGCGCTCCCGGCCGAACTCCTTCACCAGGATCGAAGGCCGTCCGTCGAAGACGAGACGGACCACGGCGCCGCGAGGCCGCGTCTTCTTCGGTGGGTCCTCCACATCGATCCGCCCGCCCTGTGACAGGTGGATCAGGAGCCGGGGGCCGGCGAACTCAAGGACGAGGTACTTGCCCCGTCGGCTCACACGTTCGACCGTCGCGCCAAGGAGGGACTCCGGCCGCGGCGTCACGGTCTTTAGCGAGGAGAACTGGAGCACAACTGCACCCGCGAACGCTGCGCCGGCGACGGCGGCGTCGAGTCGCTCGGCGAGCGCTTGCACTTCGGGAAGCTCGGGCACGGTCTCAGTTCCGGGCGACGGCCCGCCGGATGATCTCGATGCACTCGTCGATACGATCGCGGTGGGTTCGATGCGACAGGATGCAGGCCCGGATGGTGAACCGGTCCTGGACGATCGTGCTCGACATGAACACCCGGTCCGACGCGTTGATCCGCTCGAGCAGCCGCTTGTTCGCCTCGTCGTCGCCATCCACGAGACGGAACGGGACCACCGTCAGCTCCGGCTCCCAGGGAAGCTCCAGTTCCGGAATGCCATGCAGGCCGTCGTACAGGACGCGGGCCAGGTCCAACTTCTCGTCGAGGGCCTCTCGGAACGCCGACACGCCGTGGAGCTTGAGGGGGAACCAGACGCGGAGGCCCCGGAAGTCCCGCGAGAGCTCGGGCGAGTACTCGGAGAAGTTCGGGATCTCGTCCTCTGCCGCCGTGTCCTGGAGGTAGGCGGCCCCGGTGAAGTGGGCCTCGCGCAGGCGGGCACCCTCACGAACGACCAGCGATCCGGTGCCGTACGGAAGGAACATCCCCTTGTGAGGATCGAGCGTGATCGAGTCGGCTCGCTCGATACCTCGGAACTTCGTCCGGCCCCGCTCGGTGAGCTGGAAGAAGCCCCCGTACGCGGCGTCCGCGTGGAGCCACAAGCCTTCGTCGGCCGCCAGGTCGGCGATCTCGGTGAGCGGGTCGACGGCCCCGGTGTTGGTCGTGCCGGCGGAGGCGACCACCAGGAACGGCTGGAGGCCGGCGCCCCGGTCGTCCCGGACCATGGCGCGCAGCCGATCGACGTCCATCCTGAGCCGCGGCGTGGCCGGGACGACCCGAACGTTCCGGGGTCCGAAACCAGCCAGCGCGGCGGCCTTGTTCACCGATGCATGGACTTGATCCGAGACGTACAGCGTGCCGTCGAGGAAGTCCTCGGGGAGCTGGGCCCTGCGGGCCGCCACGATGGCCGAGAAGTTCGCCATCGATCCTCCCGAGGTGAGGATGCCGCGAGACTCGTCCGGATATCCGAACAGGTCGCACAGCCACCGGACGACGTTGTTCTCGATCTGAGCCACGACGGGCGCCGCCGACCACAGGTTCACGAACCGGTTGATCCCGGTTGCCAGGAAGTCGGCGAGCGTTGCCGTGAACAGCCCGCCACCGGGGATGAACGGGAGGTACCCGGGACCGGTCGTGCCATAGGCCTTCGCCGCCGCGAGCTCGATGGTCTCCATGAGCGGCTTGAACTCGCCGCCCTCCTCGGGCGGCGACTCGCGGACCGTCCGGGCGGCCTCGAGCCCGCCGGGCTCACCACCGGCAGGGAGGTCGGGCTGCCGGCCGAGGAACTCGATGAGGTAGGCCAGCGCGGCCTCGCCCATCTCCTGCATCTGCTCGGGTGGTGGGTCGAGCGGCACCATGCGGCTCATCCTACGGGTAGGCGGCCGCCGGTCAGGCCCGGCGTGCAGGCGTCACCGCGTCCAGGAGCTTCCGAGACGCCTCGGCAACATCCGCCACGGCAGCATCGAACGCCTCGGCGTTCCGCTGCGAGGGCACGCGGTAGCCACTGACCTTCCGCACGAACTGGAGCGCGGCCTCGCGGATCTCCTCCTCGGTGGCGGGACCATCCTCGGTGCGCAGCCTCTTGATGCTTCGGCACATGCGATCGATGGTACCGGCTCCTTGCGTGTGGCCCGGGCCGGTCCTACACTGCTCGAACGCATGTTCGATGCATTGGAACGCCTCAATCCATCTCAGCGAGAGGCGGTCGAGCACCTCGGCGGCCCCCTGCTGGTCGTGGCCGGCGCGGGCAGCGGGAAGACGTGGACCCTGGCCTGCCGGGTGGCCAGGCTGGTCGACCGGGGCGTCCTCCCCGAACGGATCCTGCTGCTCACGTTCACCCGGCGCGCGGCTCGGGAGATGCTGTCGCGGGCCGAGCGCCTGACCGGCGAGCGCTCCGTGGGGCGAGTGTGGGGCGGCACGTTCCACGCCGTCGGCAACCGGCTCCTGCGGCTGCACGGCCGGGCCCTGGGCCTTCGTCCGGACTTCACGGTCATGGACCGGACCGACTCGGCCGACCTGATGGACCTGATCCGGGGCGACCTCGGCCTGGGGACGACCGAGCGGCGGTTCCCCCGGAAGGACACCCTGGCCGACATCTACTCGCGAACGGTGAATGCCCAGACCAAGCTCCGCGAGGTCCTCGAGGCGGAGTTCCCGTGGTGCGCGGAGGAGCTCGACGGCATCCGCCAGATCTTCGATGCCTACACGGACCGCAAGCGCGAGCACGACTGTCTGGACTACGACGACCTCCTGCTGTACTGGCACGCGTTGGCCCTCACGCCGGGCGGAGGTGAACGGGTGGCCTCGATGTTCGACCACATCCTGGTGGACGAGTACCAGGACACCAACGCCCTCCAGGCCGACATCCTGGGCGCGACCCGCACGAGTGGGCGAGACATCATGGTCGTGGGCGATGACGCCCAGGCCATCTACGCGTTCCGCGCCGCGACTGTTCGCAACATCCTGGAGTTCCCCGACCGGTTCCCCGGAACACACCTGGTTCGCCTGGAGCAGAACTACCGCTCGACGCAGCCCATCCTCGACCTCTCGAACGCGGTCATCGCGTTGTCACCGCAGCGGCACGAGAAGACCCTGTGGTCGGAACGACGGAGCGAGCAGCAGCCCGTCTTGCTGACGTGCCTGGACGAGCCGGACCAGTCCGACGCGGTCTGCCGGGCGGTGCTGGAGCACCGTGAGCAAGGCGTGCCGCTGAAGGAGCAGGCCGTGCTGTTTCGGGCGGGGCACCACAGCGACCTGCTGGAGGTGGAGCTGTCCCGGCGGAACATCCCGTTCGTCAAGTACGGGGGGCTGAAGTTCATGGAGGCCGCCCACGTGAAGGACGCCCTCGCCGTGCTCCGGGTCCTGGAGAACCCTCGGGACGAGGTGAGCTGGTTCCGCGTGTTCCAGCTGCTCGAGGGGGTGGGGCCGGCGACCGCCCGGAGACTGGTGCGGGAGGTGCCACCAAACGGCGAACCCGTCGGGCGATCGCTCGTGGAGCTCTCGGCGGCGGCCGCAATCCCCGGGCCGGCCCGCCCGGGACTCGAGCAGCTGGCGTCGGTGGCCCGTGACTGCGGACCCGACGTGCCTCCTCCCGCCCAGCTCGGCCGGGTCCGCCGGTTCCTGGAGCCCGTCCTGGCCCGTCGGTATGACCATGCCGACGCGCGGCTCCGAGATCTGGAACAGCTCGAGCAGCTCGCGGCGGGCTACCCGACGCGCGGACGATTCTTGGCCGACCTGGCGCTCGATCCTCCGACGTCCACAGCGGAACTGGCCGGCCCCCCGCTCCTCGACGAGGACTACCTGGTCCTGTCGACCATCCATTCAGCGAAGGGCGGCGAGTGGGACGTGGTCCACGTGATCCACGCGGCCGACGGCATGATCCCCTCGGACATGGCCACCGGCGACGAGGAGCGGATCGAGGAGGAACGTCGCCTGCTGTACGTGGCGCTCACCAGGGCCCAAGACGCCCTGTACGTGTACTTCCCGCTCCGGTACCACCGGCGCAACCACGGGTACGAGCAGCGCTACCACCACGCGCAGATCACCCGGTTCCTTCCGGAGGAGGTACGTGGGCTGTTCGAGCGCCGAACCACCTTCTCCGATGGCGAGGTGTCCGATGCCGAGCCGGTCGGGGCCGTGGCCGCTCGCGGACGCGGACCGGACGAGTTGCTCCGATCGCTTTGGGCCGACGAGCCCGACTAGCGGAACCCCGACGCCTTCACGGGGGCGCGCTCGCGGACGCGGGATGCGGCAGCGAGCGCTCCCTCGACCTCCTCGTCGTCCGGCTTGCGCGCCGCGTATCGCTCTCCCTCGAACGTGCGTACCACCACCTCGGCGTCCCCGAGCAGATCGCGAGGCAGGGCCCCGTTCCGCTCGATTCCTCGCAGGAACTCGGTCGGGGTCTGGTGCTCGGCCCTCGGGTGGCCCCGACCCCTGAGCGTCTCCGAGAGCGCGATGAACGCCCTGGCGGCGCCGCTCGGCGCCGGAGCGCGTGCCCGTGCCTCGCGTCGACGGCGGCGAAGCCACAGGACAGCGGCGGCGACGAACCCAGCGAACCCCAACGAGAACGGCCAGGACGCGAGCGTCCCCCGCGCGGCTGCGCCGATGGCCGAGCCGGCTTGCCGGGCCGCCGCCTGCAGCGGCTCCGGTGTCACCTGCGTTATGAACCGCCCGATCGCTCGGATCACCTCCGGCGCGATGAACCGCCCTCCCAGCCCCGGTGCCGCCGGGGGCACCCCGAACGTCGGATCGTACTGCATCCATCCCACCCCGGGGTACAGGACCTCGACCCAGGCGTGCGCGTCGGACTGCCGAACGTCGTAGTAGCCGGTGAACGGGTTCCGCTCCCCCGGCCCGAACCCGGTCACCAGGCGCGTGGGGATGCCGACCGATCGCAGCAACACCGCCATGGCGCTCGCGATGTGCTCGCAGAACCCCTGTCGCCGGACGAACAGGAACTCGTCGACCGCGTCCACACCCGGAGGGTCGCGCGGGATGTCGAGGTTGTAGCGCGTGTTGCGGTGCAGCCAATCCTGGACCGCCGTGACCTTCCCGTAGATCGTGGCCTCTGAGGCCGTGATCCGCTCGGCCAGCGCCATGACTCGATCCGGAAGTTCCGCCGGGAGCTGCGTGTACTGGTTCGCCTCGGCCCTGCTCCACACGGCCGGGGCGGCCCGCAGGATGCTCGGCGTGGTGATGGGGATGGTGGAGACGACGCTGTAGATCAGTCCCGAGTCCAGAAGGATCGGGGAGTGGATCGAGTCGTAGCGATCCACGGTCAGCACCGGCGCCGGGAAGTAGACCTGCTCCGGTTCGTTCGCCGCGAACACGATGTTCGGCTGGTCGGCCTGGACGTAGAACGTGGTGACGATCCGCCGGGTTGGGACGTCGCTGGGACCAGAGGGGATCTGGAAGCTCTGCTCGAAGTCCTGCCCCACGGCGATCGTGCTGGTCTCGGAGGCCGTCCAGGTCGTTCCGTCGTACGCGTCGTATGCCTGTCCCCGCCACAGCGCGGCCTGGGGCGAGCGGACCCGCATGACGACGGCGTCGGACAGGCGACCCCTGGCTCGCAGGTCGACGTTCGAGCCGAACCCCGGATACACCGACGGCGAGAAGTCCACCACCCCGCCGTCACCACCTCCCGACGGGAGCCCGGGGTTCACCACCTGACCCTGGAACCCCGGTACGGCGATGGCCGTTCGGACCGCGAACGGCGGGAGCCGGACGAAGGCGCCCGGAAGCCGAGGCGTGAGCATGAACACGACGGCCACGACGGCGAGGACGGCTGTCGTCCCAGCCGCGAGCGAGCGAGCGGCGACGATGCCGAGGCCCCGGTTCGACCGGCGGATCCTCCGAACGAACGACGGCTCGGGCGGTCGGTCCCGGGTCGGCCGCTGCGATAGATACAGCCACAACCCACCGAGGGCCGCCCACGGCACCAGGAACACGAGGAACCCCGTCCCGAGCGACAGCGCGCCGCCCTCGGCCATCAGGATCAGGCTGGACACCACGGAGAACGACAGGTCCCGCCGCCGAGGCACGTCGAACGAGTGCAGGACCTGGACCCACACGAACAGCGACGCAAGCGGGATCCGAGCCTGGTCCACCGACTCGGCGAACCGCACGTTCTGCAGGAAGCCGCCGAGGGCGATGAGCAGGCCGACGACGAGCACGACCTTCGTCCCCAGGCTCGTCTTTTCTCGCTGGAAGTACGAGAACGCGTATCCAGCGGGAACCAGGAGCATCGCCCCGATCCAGGTGGCGGTATCGGTGGCACCCTGGGCGATGACCGCGACGAGGGCCACCATGACCATCGCCGCCACGACCACTCGAAGCCGGATGGAGTCCTCGGGCCGCTCCTTCTCTCGGGTCACGACGCGAGTGGGAACGGTTGACGCAGACACTCGGCCATGTCCTGTCCGGATCGAAGGCGGAAGGCGATCACGCCTCGCGACGCCAGGTCGGCGGCCAGCCGATCGATCTCGGACGGCGACAGCACCGGGGCCCGCCGATCGGACGGGAACGTGTGGCTCTCGATCATGGCGACGGCCACCGCGCCCGCCTCCGATCGCAGCGCGCCGACCACGTCGGCGATGCCCGCATTGGCCCGCCACGTGGGCACCGCGAGCAGCACCGTATGGATGCCTCGAAGGTGTCCGCCGAGCTGGGCCACGACGTCGGCGAGCGGCATCCCACCGAACGCGCGCAGATCCGCCAGCCACGCCAGCATGCCGCGCGGCTCGGCTCGGGTCAGCGCGTCGAGCGAACCGTCCCTCCCGGCGACCAGTCGAACCCCCTGACCTCGCCCGAGCGCGGCGAAGGCCACCGAGGCGGCCACCGAACACGCCGCGTCGAGTGGGGTGTCCTCTTCCCCGGCGTCGGCCCACGTGTCCACCACGATGGCCAGTCGCCGCGTGTGCTCCTGCTCGAACTCGCGAACCATGACCTGTCCGAGGCGGGCCGTCGAGGGCCAGTGCACGTGACGCATGCTGTCGCCCGTCCGGTACTCGCGGATGCCGAGGTACTCCGGCCCGGTCCCACGCCGGGGCGCCGTGTGCATCGCCGAATCGTGGGTCGGCGCGAGGTCGATCAACGGCACCCACCCGAGCTCGACCACCGCGGGGTAGACGAGCGTGCGACCGGGAGCGGCGACGGACTGGCGGGCCTGGGCCACGCCGAACGGCGCCGCGGAATGGACCGAGGCGGCCGTGGACTCCTGCAACCCCCGGCGGGAGGCCTTCCGGGTGGTCCCGAGGACCGCTCGGTCTCCCGGCCCGAGGGGCGGGACCACCATCCGGGTCCGCGAGAGGTGTGGATCCTGGAGCTCCAGCCCCAGCCGCATCCCCCGGCCGGCATTGCTAACGGTGACATCCACCGAGACCAGGTCCCCCTGGAACGCCTCCTCAGGAGCTCGCCGCTCCACCTTCACCCCCCGAACCATCCGAAGCGGGAGGAGGAGCCCGGCGATCCCGGCGCCGAGGAGGATGGACGACAGGACGAGGAGCCACCCGGCCTGAACGCTCGTTCCCACGGTGAACAGCAGCGCAGCCCCCAGCACGAGCGCCGCGATTCGCCGGCGCGGCCGCAGCACGCTACGACCTCTCGGTGATCCCCAGGGGGACCGGGACCTGATCGAGCACCGAACGGATGAGCTCGACCGAGCGCCCCACACCCGACCC
Organism: Actinomycetota bacterium; assembly: GCA_044869895.1. Classification (GTDB taxonomy): domain Bacteria; phylum Actinomycetota; class UBA4738; order UBA4738; family HRBIN12; genus AC-69. The sequence goes on from JBIOXZ010000135.1 coordinate 10,016, forward strand.
GCGGTGTGTCTTCAGGATCAGCCGGTGGGCCAGCACGTTCGGCGCGAGGGCCTTCACGTCGTCGGGCAGGACGTAGTTTCGGCCCTCGGCGATGGCCCGAGCCTGCGACGTGTGGGTCAGCGCGAGCATCGATCGGGGCGACGCGCCGAGCAGCACCTCCGGGTGGGCTCGAGTGGCCTGCACCAGCATGACCACGTAGTCGACGATGCCCTGCGCCACGTGCACGGCCCGGACGGCGCGTTGGTGCTCCACCACGTCCTCGGCCGACAGCACAGGCGTGAGGTCCTCGATCGGATGGCGGACCATCTGCCGCCGGACGACCTCCTTGGCCGCCTCGTTTCCCGGGTAGCCGACGTGCACGGTCATCGTGAACCGATCGAGCTGGCCTTCGGGGAGCGGGTACGTGCCGTGCTGCTCGATGGGGTTCTCCGTCGCGATCAGCAGGTACGGCTGGGGGAGGCGGTGGGTGATGTTCTCCACGGTGACCTGACGCTCCTCCATGGGCTCCAGGAGCGCGGACTGGGTGCGCGGGGTGGTCCGGTTGATCTCGTCGATCAGGACCACGTTGGCGAAGATGGGCCCCGGGACGAACCTGAATTCGTGGGCATCCTGGTCGTAGACGGAGATGCCCGTGAGATCGGAGGGAAGCAGGTCCGGCGTGGCCTGGACCCGGCTGAACGTGCCCTTGATGGACGCGGCGATGGCCCGGGCCAGCATGGTCTTGCCCACTCCGGGCACGCCGTCCAGGAGCAGGTTCCCTTCGGCGAACAGACACACCGCGGCGGCCTCGACAGCCTCCCGGCCACCGGCGATGACCCGCTCCACGTTGTCAACCACGCGTCGGAGGGCAGCAGACGTGCGAGCAAGGTCCGGCTCGGTGGAGAGCATCCCTCGACAGTCATCGACCAGGCACGCCCCGTGCTTGAACCGCGGTGAGAGCGGTCAGGCGGGCGTGGGACCCAGCCCCCCCCAGCGGCGTTGGCATGAACGCCTAGTGCAGCAAGCCTTGGACGAAGAAGCAGGCCAGGACGGCACCATGGATCACCATCGGGGCCGCCAGCGTTCGGCGCCACTCGAAGGCGAGCGCCAAAGCGACGCCGTCGATGAATATGCTCGGCATGATGGGCGGACTGATGTGCACGAAAGCGAAGAGAGCTGCAGATACCACGACTGCGGGAACGATTGAGTATCTCGTCCGCAATCCTCCGTAGACGATCCCTCGGAAGAGACTCTCCTCTCCGATGGGAACGACGATCAGTTGCAGAACACCAGCGGCCACCCAGGGACCGTGCGTGAGTTGCACCAGCCCTCCTGCGGTCGCGTACCAGCTGACCCAGGAGCTGAGGTGATCATTGATGAGGTTCTGGAGCCACATGGACACGAAGAAGAGCGCGATGCCCGCTGGAATCCCGACCGCCACGTCAATCGCCCTCGGCCACCGGATCCCGATCGCAGGAACGCCATCAGCGCCACCGAACCGTCGGGCTCCACCGACCGCGGCGCCGAGAAGGAGGGCAGACGCGCCGATCGTCCACACTGTCGCTCCCAGCTGAGTGGTTCTGGCACTTGGCACGTGGAGTCCAAACAGCAGGATCTGCCACAGGCTCAGCGCTCCCGTCGCCGCAAGGAGGGTCAGCAAGGCATCTGACGGTGACCAACTGGGAGAGGTCGTAGAGGAACGAGGCCGGAAATTCGCCAGATCCGGGCGAGGCGGGACCCCCAGAATCAGGGGCCGCTCGCCGACCCTTTCATGAGCGATGAAGAGTCGCGGCAGGCTCACCACCGTGATATCGACCAGTTGGTCAGTCTCGTTGAGAGGAGCGCCCAGACTTCGGCGACGAGCCCCGCGGCGCTAGGGCTGTCGACGCTTCGCGAGGTCCGAGAGGATCACGCGGGCGGCGTTCGCGCCTGGCGCGCCGGTAATGCCTCCGCCGGGGTGCGCGCCCGAACCGCAAAGGTACAGTCCATCGATCCCGAACCGGTACCGCGCGTGGCCGAGCAGCGGGCGCCAGGCGAAGAACTGGTCGAGGCCGGGCTCGGCGTGCAGGGGATGCCCGCCCGACAACCCGTACTCCCGCTCCAGGTCGACCGGCGCCATGACCTTTCGAGCCGTCACCAACTCCCCCAACCCGGGCGCGTACTGCTCCATCGTCTTGACCACGAGGTCGCCGACCCGCTCGCGCTCGGCCTCCCAATCGCCCTCGCGGAGCCGGTGTGGTGTCCACTGCACGACGATGCTCATGACGTGCGTGCCCTCCGGCGCGAGGGTCGGATCCAGCAGCGTGGGGATCGTGGCCTCCAGGTAGGGCTCATCGCTCACGCGCCCGTACTTCGAGGCGTCGAATCCCTTCTCCAGGTAGTCGATCCCGGGCGCGATGACGATGCGGCCGGTCAGTCGCTCATCGCCCTCGGAGCCGGCGAACGTGGGAAGACCCGACAACGCCAGGTTCACTTTCGACACGATCCCGGGCGTTCGGATGTTCCCGGCCCGCCACATCAGATCGGGCCCGGCGACCACCGGGTCGAGCAACGTGATGACGGTTCGCTTGGGATCAGCGGCCGAGATCACGACTCGCGCCTGGAGCTCCTCACCGCTCGTCAGCGCGACCCCGATCGCACGGTGGTCCCTCGTCAGCACCCGCGCCGCCTCGGCTCCCGTGCGGACCTCGGCACCGAGCGATGTGGCCGCCGATGCCAGGGAGTCGGCCAGCGCGCCCGGACCACCCCGGGCCATCGTCGACTGCCCCGCAGCTCCCCCGCCGTTCCCGGCGGAGTCGCCGAGGAACACGGCGGTCGTCCCCGCGGACCACGGCCCCATGGCCGTGAACTGGACGGCCCGCGAGGCGATGGCCCCGCGCACCGGGTCCGTCTCGAGCGACTCCGCAACGTAGTCGGCGATGGCCATGGGCATCGCTCGCGTGGCCTCGCGCGACGCCTTCCGGCCCAGATGCCGGAACGCGTTGCCGATCCGGACGCCGCTCATGGCGTCGGCGAACGAGGGGCCCTTCACGTCGGGGGGGGTCGCGGCGTAGAGATAGGCCAGGAAACTGGCCAGGGCTCGGACTCGCGCATCGAAGCGGGGGTACGCCTCGGCGTCGTGGGTCGATCGCGCACGGAGCTCCTCGGCCGTGCGCGCGGGATCGGCCCAGAAGGTGAGGCCCGACCCGTCCGGCTGCGGCGCGAACACGCGCACCGGCGGATCGATGAGCACGAGCTCGTACCGCTCGAGCGCGAGTTCCTCGATCACCGACCTCCGCAACCGTCCGACCGTGTGCGCGATGCCGGGGGCCCGTACGCCGGGCGCGACCTCCATCGTTTCGAGGATGCCGCCCACCTTCTCGCGGCGCTCGAGCACCACGACCCTTCGTCCGGCCTTCGCCAGGTACCCCGCGGTCACCAGTCCGTTGTGGCCGGCTCCGATGACGATCGCGTCGTAGGTCACCTCGGGCTCACGCGGCCCTCCACCGGCCGGCCCGTCCCGCCTTCAGGACCTCGAGCGCAGCGATCCGGCCCGGCGCGCCCATGATCCCCCCGCCGGGGTGGGTGGCCGACCCGCACAGCCACAGGTCCCTGATCGGCGTTCGATACCGGGCCCACCCGGGAACCGGCCGGTTGAAGAACAGCTGCTCCAGCGACAGCTCGCCCTGGAAGATGTTGCCCTCGGTCAGGCCGGTGACGTCCTCGATGTCCTTCGGCGTCAGCACCTGTTGGTGCAGGATCACGTTCCGGATGTCGGGGAACCGTTCCTCGATCGTGTCGATCACCGTCTCGCCGAACGCATCACGTGCCGCGTCGTCCCAGACCGCGCCGTCGGCCAGGTGGTACGGCGCCCACTGCACGAAACAGCTCATGACGTGCTTTCCCGGTGGCGCCATGCCCGGGTCGACGAGGGTGGGAATGATCATGTCGATGTACGGGCGACGGCTGGGGTGGCCGTACTTCGCTTCGTCGAACGCCTGCTCCATGTAGTCGAGCGAAGGTGAGAAGCTGATCGCGCCGCGCAACCACTCGCCGCTGCCCGGCTTGCACGCCAGCTCCGGAAGGCGGTCGAGCGCCAGGTTCACCTTCCCCGACGAGCCGCGGTACTTGTATCGCTGCACCTCCTGGAGGAACTCGTCGTCGAGGGTGCCCGGCTCGACGAGCTTCACGAACGTGACCCGGGAGTCCGCGCTGGAGAGCACGACGCGTGCAGGGATGTGTTCGCCCGACTCCAGGATCACGCCGACGGCACGCCCACCCTTGACTTCGATCCGGGCCACCGGCGCCTCGGTCCGGATCTCGGCCCCGAACGACCGGGCCGCCGACGCGATAGCGTTGCTGATGCCGCCGGTGCCTCCCTTGGGGATGCCCCACGCCCGGAACGCGCCGTCGATCTCGCCCATGTAGTGATGGAGCAGCACGTACGCGGTGCCGGGCGACCGTGGGCCCTGGAACGTTCCGATGATGCCCGACGCCGACATCGTTGCCTTCAGCGGATCGGTTTCGAACCACTGGTCCAGGAAGTCTGCCGCGCTCATCGTCATCAGCTGCACGAACGTCTGCTGGAGGCGCTGGGGCAGTTCGGAGAATCGCCTGGCCAGGCCGGCGATGGGCCGCCAGTCGAACGGGTTGATGCGGCCCGGATCCGGCGGGACGACGGAGAGGATGGGCTTGATGAACCTGGCCATGTCCACCATCAGCCGGCCGTACTCCTCGTACGCCTCGGCGTCGTTCCTCGACCACCGACGGAGCTCTCGGATGGTCCTGCCGTGGTCGTTCACCCGCCACAGCGAGTCGTCGTCGAGCGGGGTGATCGTGCCGTCGAGCGGGAGGATCTCCAGGCCGTGCCGGGGAAGGTCGAGGTCCCGGATGATCTCCGGGCGAAGGAGCGAGACGACGTAGGAGAAGACGCTGAACCGGAAGCCGGGGAAGACCTCTTCGGTGACCGCTGCACCGCCCAGGATGTGCCGCCGCTCGAGGACGAGCACGCGGCGCCGGGCCTTCGCCAGGTACGCCGCGGCCGTGAGGCCGTTGTGGCCGCCGCCGATGACGACGGCGTCGTAGCGCTGCGCCATCCTTCTCCTCCAGCCGGATCGGCGCCTACACTACACGCCGTCCATTTCGACTCGGAGGTTTGGAGTGACCCTCGGTACCGCGTTCCACCCCCGCACGTCGGGGCTCAACCAGAAACTCGCGTGGGGCGAGTGGTCCGGCTATCTCTCGGCCCAGGTCTACACAGACTTCCACGACATCGAGTACAACGCGATCCGCGAGGCCGCGGCGGTCATCGACGTCTCTCCCCTGTACAAGTACCTGATCGCCGGACCGGACGCGGGGCGCTTGGTCGATCGGGTGATCACCCGCGACGCCACGAAGCTGGCCGTGGGTCAGGTCTATTACACGCCGTGGTGCGACGAGCGCGGCCGGGTCATCGACGACGGGACGGTGACCAGGCGCGACGAGACCACCTACTTCTGGACGGCCGCGGATCCCTCGTATCGGTGGTTCTCGCTGAACGCCCACGGGCTCGACGTGTCGATCACCGACGTGTCCGAGGCCGTGGCCGCGCTGGCCCTCCAGGGCCCCATGGCCCGCGAGGTGCTCGAGGCCGCCACCCGGCAGGACTGGTCCGACCTCGCGTACTTCCGCCACCGCCGCACGGAGGTCGGCGGGATCGAGACGGATGTGACCCGCACCGGATACACGGGCGACCTCGGCTACGAGCTGTGGGTGGAGGCCGAGGCCGCCGTGGAGCTGTGGGACGCCGTGTTCGAGGCGGGCACGCCGTTCGGGATCCGGCCCGCGGGGATCCGGGCACTCGACGTGGCTCGCGTGGAAGCCGGCCTCATCCTCATCGAGGTCGAGTTCACGAGCTCGCGGAACGCCCGGTCCGCCGAGCAGGAGTACTCCCCGTTCGAGATCGGCCTGGGACGGATGGTTGACTTCGGCAAGGCCGACTTCGTCGGCAAGCGCGCCCTGGAGCTCGAACAGTCGAGGGGAGGTCCGGAGCGACGCCTGACCGGGCTGGAGCTCGATTGGAGCGGGATCGAGGCGGTGTTCGCCCACCACGACCTTCCACCGGAGGTCTCTCCGATGGTGCACCGGGACCCGGCGCCGGCGTTCAAGCAGGGCCGGCTGGTGGGTCGGGCGACCAGCCTCACGTGGTCGCCGACGCTGAAGCGGATGATCGGGTTCGCGTCGCTCCCCCCGTACCTGGCCGCGCCGGGCGCGCGCGTCTCGGTGGAGTGGATGGTGGAGGGCGAGCCGGGAAAGGTCCCGGCCACCGTCGTCGAGCTCCCGTTCCTGGACCTCGTTCGTAAGCGCGCCTGAACCAGGAGCCTCTGGGACAATCGGACGCGCCGTGCACCCAGGTTCAAAGTTCGCACTCCTCTTCTTCCTGACCCTCGTCGAAGCGATCGTTGCCCTCGTCGCCGCGTTCGAACGGGGGCTGATCGCGGGGGTCATCGCCGGCGCGCTCGGACTCGCCGTCGGGCTGCTCATCGCGGCATGGATGCGACCGCGACCGGAAGGGCCGTCGAACCCGGGACGGCGGGGGTTCCTCGGCCTCGTGGGTGTTGCCGGGATCGCGGCCATCGCCGGAGGCGCCGGCGTCGGGCGGGCCCTGCGACGCCTCACCCGCCCGGATCCCAAACCCGTTCTCGACGCGATGGCCAGGGACATCGGGGCCGACGCCCTGGAGCTCGTGCGGCGCACGTATCACCCCGGCCGCTCGGGCGATCTTCAGCTCATCCTCGCTCCGTGGTCGAGCTCGAACTACGCGCAGGAGTCCGTCGCGTTGATGCCGCATGACCCGCGGTCGAGCCACGCCCTGCCCTGGATGTACCTGGAACGGGTCCCCATCGTCGTTCACGCGCCGGGGATCGTCGAGCCGTCCGACGGCACCGAACGGGTCACGCTCGCCGACCTGGCACCGACGACGTCCCACCTCATGCGGTTTCACGGCTTCGAGGCCCCCGACGGAGTACCCCTCCCCCGCATCGATCGGCCGTCGGTGCCACCGAAGGTCATCGTGACGTTCGTCATCGACGGTGGCGGGTGGTACGTCCTGACCCACTGGAAGGACGCCTGGCCGAACCTTCGGCGGCTCCTGGGTGAGAGCGCCGTCTACCGAAATGCCATCACCGGGTCATTCCCGGCGGTGACGGCGTGCGCCCATGCCACCATCGGGACCGGGGCCTTCCCAAGGACCCACGGGATCACCGGGCACAACCTCCGCGACGGGGGATCGGTCCGCAGGGCGTACGGGGAGCCGGGGAGGGCGCAGCCCTCCGACATCCTGGTCCCCACCCTCGCGGATGCGTGGATGGAGGTGGCCGGGAGCGAGTCCTGGGTCGGCGAGATCGGCTATCAGATCTGGCACCTGGGGATGCTTGGCAGGGGTGGCATGCCCCTCGGCCGGACCCCCGTGGCCGTGTACTGGGACGAGGCTCGAACGGGGAGCTGGCAACCTCAGAACCCGGATCTGTTTCGCCTACCGATCGACGTCCCACCACTCGGCGTCCTCCGCGAGCACCAGGCGAGGTACCACGACCCGGGCGTCGACTCGCAGTTCGACCGGTTCGCTCCCGGCCTGCGAGCGGTGTGCTGCTCACCTCCGATCATCCAGTACCAGGGCGACCTGATCGAGGCGGCGTTCGACTCGGAGGGGATCGGACGCCACGACGGGACCGACCTGCTGTACGTCAACTACAAGTCCCCCGACTACACCGGGCACGTCTACAACATGCTGTCGCTCCGAACGAAGTTCGCCCTGGCCGCGGTGGACGAGCAGCTCGGGCGGCTGTCCCGGATGCTGGCCTCGAGGTTCGCTCCCGGCGAGTACGCGTTGATCGTGACGGCCGACCACGGCCAGTGCCCCACCGTGGACCTGGCGGGCGGCGTGCGAGTCGACCCCATCCAGCTCGAGGACGACCTGAACCGGGAGTTCGGCGGCCCGATCCTCCACGTCGTGACCAGCGTGGTTCCCTCCGAGGTGTACCTCGATGACACGGCGCTGTGGGATGCCGGGGCCAGCCGAGACGACGTCGCGGCGTTCCTCCGCGACTACCGGTACCGCGACAACATCGGCCCGTACGTCAGCCGGGACGCGATCGAGTGGAACCGGCTCGGCCAGAGGCCGTTCGCCGCCGTCCTCTCCACCGACTTCATCGAGGGGCTGGGTGACCGCGACCTGTCCGGCTTCGGCCCGGGCCGGTACTTCGCCGAGTCCGACCCCGGCATCCCCCCCGTCACCTGGTAGCTCGCCGCTCCGCCGGGTACTGGCGCAGGTGGTACCGTTCGCCTGCCCGCCGAACCACCCCGCGTCCAGCACGAACGGAGGCACGATGGTCGACCACCACTTCGCCACCAAGCTGGACCGGATCCTCCATGGACAGGTGCCCCTCCTGCGGTTCTTCAGCGAGTCCGCATGGGCGACCCGGGATCCGAGCGACCCGGACAACGCCGACTTCGTGGCGGGCAATCCCCAGGAGATGGTGATGCCGGAGTTCGTGGAGGCCCTCCAGCGGTGGGCGGTGCCCCAGGATAAGGACTGGTACGCCTACAAGTTCAACGAGCCCTACGCGCAGGCCGCCGCGGCGTCCGCGCTGCGCGATCGCCGCGGCGTCCCCTTCGAGGACGAGGACATCTTCCTGACCGACGGCGCGTTCGCCGGGCTGAACATCACGGTCGGGACCGTCACCGACCCCGGCGAGGAGGTGGTGTTCACCTCGCCACCCTGGTTCTTCTACGAGGCCCTGATCGTCGCCCACGGCGCCACGCCGGTTCGGGTGAAGGTGAAGCAACCGTCGTGGGACCTCGACATCGATGCCATCGCCGGCGCCATCACCGACCGAACCCGAGCTATCATCGTGAATTCGCCGAACAACCCGACCGGGCGGATCTATCCGGCCGACCAGCTCCGGGCGCTGGCGAGGGTGCTGACCGACGCGTCCGAGCGGAACGGCCGGCCCATCTACCTGATCTCCGATGAGGCGTATTGGCGGATCGTGTTCGACGACCGGGAGTACGTGAGCCCGACCGAGTTCTATCCGTACTCGTTCCTGGTCTACACCTATGGCAAGACGCTGCTCACTCCGGGCCAGCGGCTCGGCTACGTCGCGTTACCGCCCACCATGCCCGACCGCCGACCCATGCGCGAGGCCCTGATGATCGCCCAACTCTCGATCGGCGGGAACGGCGTGCCGAACGCCGTGCTCCAGCGAGCCCTGGGCGACCTGGAGAAGCTGTCGGTGGACGTCAAGGCCCTCCAGCGGCGGCGGGATCGCATGGTGGAGTCGCTCCGAGCGAGCGGCTACGACGTCCACACCCCCGAGGGCACGTTCTACCTGCTGCCCCGATCTCCGATCGAGGACGATGTCGCCTTCACCGAGCAGCTGGCCAAGGACAAGGTGTTCGTCCTGCCGGGGACGCTGGTGGAGATGCCCGGCTGGTTCCGCATCTCGATCACGGGCAACGACGACATGGTGGAGCGAGCCCTGCCCATCCTCGAGCGGGCGGCGAAGGCGGCTCGCTGACGCCGTAACCGTGTCGATCGAGCTCTCGGCGCGCGACCGGTCGATGCTCGATGGCGAGCTCGGCGAGGCCGCGCGGCTGGCCATGCGGATCGTGGCCGACCTGGCCGGGGTTATGGAAACCGACCGGCTGATCGACGTGGCATCGGCGCACGTCGACGGGTGCCTCTATCACGGGCCGGCCGGCCTGGAGTTCGCGGAGCGCCTCGTGGCCGGGGGCGCGGCCGTCTCGGTTCCGACGACCCTGAACACGGGCTCACTCGACCTGCTCCATCCCGAGCTGGTCCGGGAGACGCCGGAGCGGGCCAGCGCGGCCCGCCGACAGATGGACCTGTATGTGGCGATGGGATGCCGCGCCACCTGGACGTGCGCGCCGTACGAACTGCCCGGACGCCCTTCCCTCGGCCAGCAGATCGCCTGGGCCGAATCGAACGCCATCGTGTTCGCCAACTCGGTGCTCGGCGCCAGGACGAACCGCTACGGGGACTTCATCGACATCTGTGCCGCGATCACCGGGCGCGTGCCGGACGCAGGCCTGCACCGCGAGGAGAACCGGCGCGCTGACGTCGTCTTCCGTCTCTCGGGGATCTCCGATCGGTTGCTCGACGAGGACGTCCTGTACCCGGTGCTCGGGCAGGTGGTGGGCAGGGAAGCCGGCAACGCGGTGGTGGCCATCGAGGGCCTCCCACTCGACACCACCGAAGACCGGCTGAAGGCCCTCGGGGCCGCGGCCGCGTCGTCCGGTTCGGTGGCGCTGTTCCACGCGGTCGGCATCACGCCCGAGGCGCCGACCCTCGAGGCGGCGCTAGGTGGGCACCGAGCGTCACGCACCGTCGAGATCACCCCGGAGCGGCTCCGGGCCGCTCGAGACGAGCTCAGCACCACGTCGCGGGAGGATCTGGCCGGGGTGAGCCTGGGGACCCCGCACTTCTCGCTCGCCGAGTTCGAGGCGCTGATGCCGCTCCTCGACGGCACCCGGGTGAACCCACGTGTGGACCTGTTCATCTCGACCGGCCGAGACGTCCTGTCGGAGGTGGAACGTCGGGGCTGGCTCTCCCACGTTCGAGCGGCCGGCGCCCGGATCGTCACGGACACATGCACCTACATCACCCCGATCATGCGAGTGAAGGACGGCCCGGTCATGACGAACTCCGCGAAGTGCGCCTGGTACGCACCGATGAACGTCGGCGCCGAGATGGTGTTCGGGAGCCTCGAGGAGTGCGTGCGTTCCGCGGTGAGCGGCCGCGTGTGGCGCGATGAGCGCCTGTGGGCCGATGGGTAAGGGCCGGACCCTCGCTGTCGGCGAGGCTCGAGGGTCGGCCCTGGTCCTCGACGAGCCGCTCAGTTTCTGGGGCGGCGTCGATCCGGAGACCGGGATGGTGATCGACGTGCACCATCCCCAACGAGGGGTCAGGGTGACCGGGCGCGTGCTGGCCATGCCCTCGGGCCGGGGTTCGAGCTCCAGCTCGAGCGTGCTGGTCGAGTCGATCCACGCCGGCACCGGACCGCTCGCGATCGTGATGCGGGAGCCGGATCCGATCATCGCCCTGGGCGCCATCGTGGTCCGCGAGCTGTTCGGAACCCGTTTCCCCGTCGTCGTGGTCGACGAGGCCACGTACCGCTCGCTTCGAAACGATGCGGTCGTGATCGTCCGGGCGGACGACGCTGGTGCCGCCGTGGACCTGGAATGACCTTTTTCGATGTCGGGCTGGGTCCCTCGCCGGCTATAGCCCCGTCACGGAGAACCACGCGGTGCCGGATGGCCCGACGAAGATGATCGGGGCGAAGCATGGGCTCGGCAGGCTGACCGTCGCCTCGATCTCGGAATCGCCCGTCGTCGTCGCAGGGAATGGATCGGTCGTGACGTTCGTGGTGGCCGCAGCCCCGTCGACGATGGTCAGGCAACTCACGATCGCCCGGAAGAACGGGACCGGGTTCGTTCCCCTCAGGGCGGGAGGAACGGGCTCCCCGTTCAGCAGGACCAGCCCTTCGACCTCCACTTCAAGCTTTCCATCGCTCGACAGCTCGCCGCGGCCGTTCGCGATCTGCCACGGGAGGCCGCCGCCGTTGACGCCCCTTATCGGATTCGCCGAGCCGACGAATGGCCCGACGACCGCCGCCATCGTGTCGAACTCCAGGACCTTCTGCCCGCTCGAGCTCGCCGCGGACCCCTGAACGATCAAGGCGACCCCTAGGGCCGTGACTAGGACGAGGCTCAGGAACCGTCTCATCTCCCCCTCCTCTCGCGCAGCACCTCTCACACACCGGATGGATCCGGCGGAAGCACCACTCGAGAGGCATACGAGCGGAACGGTCGACGGGATTCCCGACCCTGGTGGATCAGAGGGACGCTATTCGAACAGGCGGGGCTTAGAACCTCACCTAATGGACGGACCGCCACGACAAATGCGCGCGGCACGCCGGACGAGAAGCCCGCGTCCGTGCCGCGTGCCGGGAAAACCCGTTGAGGAGGTCAGGCGTCGGATCCACCGAGCCAAGAGCCTTGCAAGAGGCCTGTCACACGGAAGGGTGGGAGCGGCATAGTGGGTCGGAACGTTCCGACGGACGACCGGAGGCCGATGTACGAGGAGCTCAGCGACGGGGAGGTGCTCCGTCTCTCGCGCGACGAACCCGACGCATTCGGTGTGTTCTACGAGCGCCATGCGGAGACCGTACTCCGGTACTTCGCCCGGAGGACTCTGGACCCCGAGGCGGCGGCGGAGCTTACGGCTGAGACCTTCGCCCAGGCGTTCGCGTCCCGGCGGCGGTTCCGCGACCACGGCCGGGGCGGGCTGGCGTGGCTGTACGGCATCGGCAGGCACCTGCTGAGCCGGTACTTCCGAACCGGCGCGGTCGACGCCAGGGCCCGGCGGCGGCTGGGGGTGCCTGAGCGGGAGATCTCGGAGGGGGACTACGAACGGATCGAGGAGTTGATCGACTTCGAACAGGTGGGGCGGGCCATCGCCAGCGCGTTCTCGCTGCTCTCGGAGGACCAGCGCGAGGCGCTGACGCTCCGCGTGGTCGAGGGCCGCCCGTACCACGAGGTCGCCGAGCAGCTGAGCTGCACGGAGGAGACGGCGAGGGCTCGGGTGAGCCGGGGTCTGCGGCGCCTGGCTCGGGTACTCGATGTTCCGCAGCCCGAGACGGAGCTCGGAGGGTAGGAGAGATGTCGACCATCGCATTTGTAGACCAGCTTCGCGAGGACCTGCTCGACGCGGGCTGGCGGGAGTCGCTGCCGAAGGGCGGGCGCGTCCGCGGAGGCGGTCGCCGGCTCTCGGGGAAGTGGCTCGTCGCCGCTGGGGCGGTGGTGGCCCTGATGGCCGCGGGGGCGATCGGCTGGGTCGTGACGGACGGCGGCCGCGCGTTGAGGGAGCAGTACGCCGCGATGAGCGGTGCGGGAGGCTCGCCAGCCCCAGCGCCGGCCGGCGAGCAGCAGCCCACCCTCGACCAAGAACTCGAATCATTGGCGATCCCGGGGGCAGGGGAGGCCGGCGGGCAGCCGGCGGTAGCCGTGGCTCCGATCGGTGGGGTCCCCCTGGGCGACCTCTCGCTGATCGTGAAGACCGCAAGGCTCTCGGTGGTCGTCGAGCGCGATTCGTTCGCCGAGAGGTTCCAGGACGCGATGGACGTGGCGACGGCGAACCAGGGCTACGTCCAGACTTCGAGCTCACGAGGCGGCCGGTCCGGATCCCTCGTGATCCGGGTCCCATCGAGTCGGTTCGAGGAGACCGTGCGGCAGCTCAAGGAGCTCGGGATCGCGGTCGAGGGCGAGACGGTCACCGGCCAGGACGTGACCGCCCAGCACGTCGACCTGCAGGCGCGGCTGCGGATCGCGCGCGCTCGTCGCATCGTGCTCCTCCGGCTGATGGGTCGCGCGACCACGATCGAGCAGACGCTCCGCGTGCAGAATGCGCTCGACGATGTTCAGCTGCGGATCGAGGAGATCCAGGGCGCGCTCGACGTCCTGGACTCGAGGGTCTCCGAGGCCACCATCAGGGTGCAGATCCGCGAGACGGGCATCGAGCCGCTGGAGAAGGACGTGCGGAACCCGAGCATCCAGGGCGCGTTTGACCGCGCGATCGCGGGGTTCTTCGCAGTGATCGCCGGGACGGTCGTGGGGCTCGGCTACCTGATCCCCGCGCTGGTGATCGGGCTCGGGGTGTTCCTGATGGTGCGGTATACCCGCAGACGCCTCGCCTGATCACATTTCACCGCGGCCCTCGAGGACCCGCAAGATCGTTGACCTCGTCCGAGGACCCGCAAGATCCCTCGTCGGCCCATTCGAAGTCGTCGCCGACCGGCATCCCGCTTGCGAGGCATCACGTGGACGCCGAGCGTCTTCAGCCACGTGGCGAACGGCGGTCGATGGGGCGACCAAGGTCAGCAAGCGGGGCTAGTCCATCATCTCGCGGATCCGTCGCTCCACGTCGCTTGTCGACTCCCCAGTCTTCTCCTTGATGAGCCCGACGAGTCGGTCCCACTTGCCTTCGGTACGATCCAGGTCGTCATCGGTCAGTACCCCCCACGACTCCTTCACCCGGCCTCGTACTTGATCCCACTTGCCCTCCAGCTCTAGGCGCTTGCTGTCGTCCATCGCTTTCACCTCCAGCGCTTCCATACCCTGTCGGGGAAGGAATCGAACGAGTTCGAATCGACCAATTTCGCCGCTGGATCATCTGATCGGCGAACGCCGCCTGCGATTCGCCGCGAACGCTGAGCCCAAGACCGCCCCGACGAGCACGCCGACGGACGCGAACCCTGCCACCCAGTCGAAACCCTCGAACTCGCTGCCGAACTGGAAACCCACAGCCCTGTTCGCGAACAGCTCCCACGCTAAGCGACCGAGGAGCCCGCCGATAAGCCCTCCGAAGAGAGCCGTTAGGAGTGACCAGCCGCTTCGGAGGCTCAACGCCGCGACGATCGCGAGCACGACCCCGGCCGGCGCGGCGAGCAGCGAGACGTCGAAGAGCTCCACAACTCGACATCCTTGCAGAGGCGCCGGATCGACCGGCGAGGAGTGTCGTGACCCGCGAGACGGCGACGAAGTACCTCGAGACCGGCCGTGTCCCTGGTCGAGTCTTAGCCGCGTACCCTCTAACCTGCGGAAGTGGACCTGAGGGGATGCTATTCGAACCACAGATTCCAGGGGGCCATCCGAAACCTCCGGAGGCACCTGGGATCCGATGACAAAGGCGCGTCAGGTCCGGTCACCGGCAAGCTTCTTGGCTGCTTGAACCTGATGTGGTGTCAGATCGGCGACGAGGTTCTCCCAATGCCGTGGGGGTGTAATCGGCTCCCCGGCAAAGACGAAACCATCGGAGGTGAGTTTGACCTGCGCGTCGTCAAGTCCGGACAAGCCGCCTCGGACGCGCTCCTCAAGCATCATCTGGGCATGTTGCATGTCGCGCCCCCCAAAGCCGCGCTTGGCTCCAACCCACTCCGGATGAAGGGTCCTCAACACCTCTTGGGCCATGTAGTGGACGTAGAAGACACGCCGGAGCGTATTGGAGTGATTGGCCATTGACCCGTGCGGTGCGCTGATGGCGTGAAAGAGGACATCGCCCGGCGCCATCTCGAGCGAGATGGCATCACCCCGACTGAACAGGTCCTCCTCCCGGAAGCGCTCCACTTCCACGTGCCCGACGAGGTGGTAACCGGCCAGACCGTACAGACAGCCGTTCTCGGTGGTCGCGTCGTCGAGGTAGATGTCGCAGTCGAAGTTGGGAATCCCAAATGTGTGGGCCAGCCCGTCCGGCGCTTCGTAGGGAGGGTCCTGATGCCATGGGATGGCCACCCCAGAGTCGGGCAGTTTCACCACCAGGGAGTCGTTGATCGGCATGAACGGGTAGCCCAGGCACTGCCCGACTGCCACCAACAGGTCGGGGTTGACCGTAGCCATCCGGAAGGCCGCGTGGCGCTCCCATAGCACGCCGTCCGTGCGGTAGTACTGCCGCTGGCCATCGACCTGGCGGTAGCCGTGACCGCTGCCAGCGCCGGCCAGCGCCTCCTGCGTAACCTCGTCGGCCGCCTGCTGGAGTGCCCGGATCTCCTGGTCGCTGAAGATGCCATGCAGGACGAGCAGGCCGTCGCGGTGGAACTGGCCGAGTTGCCGCGCTGTGAGCACCACTCATCCCTCCCTTGTTCGGGAGCCGATTCCGACCTTCGCACGGAATTTACCGCCCCAGTTCACTGGATGCCAGGGCGTCCTCCGACCAGGTTCGGTACGATTCCGACCCTTCGACCGATTGGGCGGATGCGGAAGCACTCAGGCAGCCGATCACCAGAAGCCTCAGTCGTGGAGGCGGGCGTACACACCCCTGGCCTGATGCGTCGGCACGTGGACCGGGTGCTTCCGGTGCACGAGTTGATCGTCGTGCAATCTGGGGTGTTACCGATCGCTGAGGACGATCGACGATTCGCCGTGCGCCGTGACGAATGGGTGCTGCTTCAGGCCGGCCGTCGCCACTACGGGTATGACGACCTGGACCCGAACACCTGGTTCTACTGGATTTGCTTCGGGTACGGTCGGCCGGACGATGGCATCGAGTCCGCGGTACTCCGAGGAGGCCAGACAGGACTGGTCGCACGCCCCGACCGGCTTCGAATGCTCTTCGAGCGCCTGCTCGAGGACCAGCAAGCAGCGATCCTCACGCCGCCACATGCCCACAGCTACCTGCAGCTCATGCTCGCCGAGATCCTGCTCCAACCACCGGCCACCCGACAGGCGGCCCGGACCCAAGCTGCACGACGAGCAGCAGCATTCATCGGCGACCACCTGACCGAACCAGACCTGAGCACCGCCCGGATCGCCGATGCGCTTGCGTTTAATCCTGATTACCTTGGGCGTGCCTTTCGGGACGCCTTCAACGACACACCCACCGAACATATCCATCGGCTTCGCATATCCCGAGCACGAATGCTGTTCCGATCCACCAACCGATCCATCGCGTCGGTCGCCGCCGAGGTCGGGTTCAGCGACGATCGCTACTTCCGGCGCATCTTCAAACGTACAGTCGGCCTGACCCCGAGGCAGTTCCAGCGGCTCCGCCCATGGGCAGAAGATCGCGTCCCGGAGGGGACGCGGGCCGACGAGAGGGAGGAAGGCGAGCATTTTCGAAGTCCAGCTGCTACCCGTCCGTTTCGAATTCCCTCAGCACTCTGCCATCATGGCGGGCCACGCGATATCGCGGACCAGCGGGATAGCTTCGCCTCGGATCTGTGGACCTAGCTGGACGTTGTGTGAACCGACTGCCGCTTCTTCAAGCACTCCGGAAGCCAGCGGCCGCGTAGGCCCGCTGCTCACGGGACCTGCACGGGTAGTCGACCGGTTGGCCCGAGCCAGCCACGCGAGGATGCGCGTGGAGAGCGCTCATGAAGTGTCGGAGGGCCGTCGCGAACCGGAGGCACACCGATCGTCCTGCGCGGAGAGCTGATCCTCTCGGGCGTGAACCTGAGCTCATGAGCCGAACAGAGAGTCTGAGCAGATCCTTGAGCCATGAGTTGCCGCCCCTTCGTCGTCTACGACGCAGTAGGGCTCTCCTGCGATGCTTCCGCCGTTGAACGCCGCTCCCCTCTGAGTCGCGACAGCGCGTTCACGCCTTCAACGAGCGCTTCGAGCCGCGACTCACGGCTGACGATGAAGCTCTTGCCGTATCGGTCATCAGGCACGAGCTTATAAGTGGGCTCTCTTGTGTCTATCTCCAGCGACATGTCCACGAAGCAGAGTCCAGCCAAGGAAGACCCCGGCACTCCTTCTGCCCTTGCTTCCTTGCTGTTCACGAAGATGCCCTGCGGACGGACGTCAACAACGTAACCGTTCCGCCAGAGCTGCGCCTCCAAGCTCATCGGGTCAGCGCCAACGCGCAGACGAAGGCGCACATCGCGCGGCTCTCGCCGAATCGTCACACGCTGGTAGCTCGCTTCTAGATCCCACACTGCCGGATCGCCTGAGAGCCATTCGTTGTCTTGAACGAGAACAAGGATGTCGTCGTTCTCGTTGTGGAGCGTCAAAGAAATCTGCACGTGGCCACCATCAAGCGAGAGCCCAAGCAAAGGTTCGCCATCGATTCGAATCTGCGTCCCGTCGTTCACCATCAAACAGGAGCCACATGCGACGGCACAGTAGGACTGGTTAACCTTGAGCAGCCCTTCTACATAGCCGCGCTCGATGTTGAACGGGCGCGCCTTCCACGCCCGCTGTTCGGTTTCCGTGGCTGCACCCTTCGTGCATTCGTCGTGATGGTTCGGGCAAAGAATCACCATGTCTTCCGGCCGATTGTGATCTTCCTCTGCACGAGGAACGATGTGGTGATACTCGAAGATGGGCAAGCCACATCTTGCGCAACCGAACCCAGCTTCTTTCCGGAGTGTCCGCTTCACGTCCGCTGGAATGCGATTCGGCATGCCGCTACCTTAGTCGCTCCGCCTGACAGGATTCCTTTGACCACGTCTGCAACCGTCAGCGGTAGGAGCTCGCCCATCCTGATTTGCGCGGCGAACGCTTCCGCCAGATTCCCAGGATGAGAGCTGGACAGGGGAAGAGTAGAGAACCTACAGACGGGGATCGACGGGCTCGCTTTCAAGCGCCAGCACGCCGAAGACGCACTCGTGGACGCGGTACAGCGGCTCGCCGCGTACGAACCGCTCAAGACCCTCCACCCCCAGCGCGAACTCCCGGACGGCCAGCGAGCGCTTGTGCCCCAGGCTCCGCTCCTTCAGACGCTCCATGTTCTGCGGCGCCGTGTACTCCGGCCCGTAGATGATCCGCAGATACTCTCGACCGCGAACCTTCACGCCGGGCTGCGCGACGCCGCGCCGCCCCTGCACGACGGCGTCGAGGGGCTTCACGACCATCCCCTCGCCACCCGCCTCCGTGAGTTCTTCCCACCACCGGACCCCCGACGACACGCTCTCGGGATCGTCGAGGTCTACCACGAGGTGGCGCGTCGGCCGGACGAAGCCGGAGTCCCCGGCCGCGAGCCGCTCGATGGCGGTCATGTGCCAGAGGTGGTCTCTGCCCACGTAGGAGCGGTCTTCTCCCGCGAGGATCTGGAACGGCGCGAGGGCGAGGTCGTCGACGGTCTCGACCTTCCAACAGTACCGACGGTACGCCTTGACGAAGCGCTCCGACATGCCGAGGCGTTCCTCGTTCCAGGCGAGCAGCTGCTCGACGCCCACTCCCCTGCCGGCTCCCGCCTCGAGCTCACGAACCGCCACCGAGAGAGCTGCCCGCGACGACGCCCCTACTGCCGCGTACTGCGTCCTGAGGAGCTCGAGGGCCTTCGCCGACCAGGGGAGCAGCTCGCAGTCGAGTGCCAGCCAGTCCGTCTCGAGCTCGCCCCAGAGATCGGCCGCATCCACGGCGGCGCGGACGCGAGCAAGGAGGGCGTCCTGCGTGGCGCCGTCCTCGAAGAACGGCCGCCCTGTGCGCGTGTAGCAAATCCCGGTCCCGTCGATCCGGAATCGCCTCGGCGCCACGGTGTCGTCCCGACACACGATGATGACCGCGCGAGAGCCCATGTGCTTCTCTTCACAGATGACCTTCCCGACCCTTTCCTTCGCGTAGTAGGAGAAGGCCTCGGCGGGATGCTCCAGCAGTTCCGGTTCTGCGGACGTGCCCGGAGGCGACATCGTGGGGGGGAGGTAGATGAGCCACCGGGGATCCGCGGCGAAGCGGCTCATCACCTCGAACGCAGCCCTGGCGTTCTCCTCCCGGATGGTAACCGACCGCTGCAGCCGGGTCTCCACGATCCGCTTCCCGAGAACATCCTCGATGTCCAGCAGTTCGCCGGGCTCGGCCGCTTCTGGGGCGGCGCCTTCGGGGAGGAACGCGCGGACCGGCTCGTAGTAGGTCTGCGCGGCCGGCACCGAGACCAGCTCCTTCTCGGGGTAGCGGAGCGCGGTGAGGGCCCCACCGAACACACAGCCGGTGTCGATGTTGATCGTGTTGTTCACCCACTCGGGCATGGGTACCGGCGTGTGGCCATAGACGACCATGGTCTTGCCGCGGTACTCGGTTGCCCACGGGTAGCGCACCGGCAGGCCGAACTCGTCGGTCTCCCCCGTGGTCTCGCCGTACAGCGCGAACGCCCGGACCACCGCCGAGGCGCGACCCTGCATCTCCTCGCGCATCCCGGCGTGCGCCACTACGAGTCGGCGGTCATCGAGGACGAAGTGACTCACCAGGCCGTCCAGGAACTCGAGGACTCGCTGGCGGAACGGCGGGGTCTCCTTCTCGAGCTGCCCGAGTGACTCCGCCAGCCCGTGCGTGACCTGCACGTCCCGCCCCCGCAGCGCCCGGACGAGCTTGTTCTCGTGGTTGCCCGGGACGCACAATGCCGATCCCGACGCGACCATCCCCATCACGAGGCGGAGCACGGCCGGCGTGTTCGGTCCCCTGTCGACGACGTCACCGAGGAAGACCGCCTTCCTCCGCTCCGGGTGCACCGCGGCCAAACCATCGTCCGCGATCTCGTACCCCAGCTTCTCGAGCAGCGCGATCAGCTCGGCATGGCAGCCGTGGACGTCGCCGATGATGTCGAACGGTCCGTGATCGGAGCTCCGGTCCGTCCACGAGGGCTCGCGCTCGATCTCGACGGCGTCGACCTCTTCCGGGCTGCGGAGTACGAAGACTCGGCGGAACCCCTCTCGGTCGAGCCCCCGGAGGGAGCGCTTCAGCTGAGAGAGCTGCTGACGAATCACGCGCGCACCGAAGTCCCTGTCGGGACGGCCGCCGTTGCGATCGATGCACAGCCGCTCCGGCAGGTCGAACACGATCGCCACTGGAAGGACGTGGTGGGCCCGGGCGAGCTCGACGAGGGGCCGTCGAGCCTCCCGCTGGACGTTCGTGGCGTCGATGACTGAGAGCCGTCCAAGAGCGAGCCGCTTGCCGGCGACGAAGTGCAGGGCGTCGAACGCGTCCTTCGTGACCGTCTGGTCGTTCTCGTCATCGGAGACCAGGCCGCGGAACTCGTCCGAGGACAGCACCTCGGTCGGCTTGAAGTGACGCGCGGCGAACGTCGACTTCCCGGACCCGGACGGGCCGATGAGGACGACGAGCGAGAGCTCGGGGATGGTGATCTTCACCGGCTGAACACCGCCATCTGGGTCGGCGGACCCACCTCTGGATCCTCGGGCCCGACCGCCTTGAACCGCACCGCGTAGCCGCCGCGGTCGGCCGCGCCGCGCGCCCAGGTCTCGAACTCCACCCTCGTCCACTCGAACCGGTGGTCGCGATGCCGAAGCGATCCAGCAGGGAGACCTTCGAACCGCACGTTGTACTCGGCGTTCGGCGTCGTGAGCAGGACGGTGCCCGGACGAGCCACACCGAACAGCGCGCGCTCGAACGCGTCGAGCCGGGACGGAACGAGATGCTCGATCACCTCCATGACGGCAGCGGCGTCGTAAGCCTGGAGCCGGCGGTCCTTGTAGGTGAGCGAGCTCTGGATCAGCTCGATACGTTCCCGCTGCTTCGGAGACATCTCCTGGAGCCGCAGTCGTCGGGCCGCCCGCTCGAGGACCGCGTACGACACATCCACGCCAACGATCCGCTCGAACGACCCGTCCCGGAGCAGGGCCTGCAGGAGGCGCCCGTCCCCGCAGCCGAGGTCGAGTACGCGCGCGGCGCCGGCCTCCTTGAGGGCGCGGAGCACCGCGTCCATCCGCTGCTCCCCCAGTCCGATCCGCCGCTCGACCTGTTCTTCCTCCCGGTCGTGGAGCCGAACGTCACGGTCCGGATCGGCTTGGTCCTCCTCGAGAAGACGCGCCAGTGCCTCGCGGGCGAGGCGCGGTTGGTACCGGAGGTAGCGTCGGGTGATCAGCTCGTGCTCGGGATGATCCCGCAGCCACCCCTCGCCGCGACGCAGGAGCTTCTCGATCTCATCGCGGCTCACCCAGTAGTGCTTCTGATCGTCCAGCACCGGAAGCAGCACGTACAGGTGGTTGAGGACATCGGCCACTCGGGCCGTCGTCGCCAGGCGGGTCTCCAGGTACGGGCTATCTCCCCATTCGGGGAACTGCTCGTCCAGGGGGACCGGGATGGCCGAGACCTCGTACCTGAGCGGCTCGAATAGCCGACGAAGCAGCTGCTCCCCTGCCCGGCAAGGCTGGGCCGGGATGCGGACCTCGAGCGGGATCGCGGTATCGGCGAGGTCCTGGCGCTCGGAGCTTCGGCCGCTCATCGTGGTCCCGAACAGCTTGGCCAGCGCGACGCTTACGAACGATGAGGCGGCGAACGGCCTGTCGTTGACGTATGGCTCGAGCGAGGCAGGCTCCGCGCCTCGTCCCTTCCGCCGGACCAGCCCGATCGGATCGACGTCGATCAGCAACGCGGCTGTGCACCGCTCGTCTGTCGCCTCGGGGTAGAAGACGTGCGCCTGCCCGAACCACATGTCCACAGAGCGCAGCGTCGCTGGGTTCTTGTGCAGCAGGTAACCGAGGTCGGTCGCTGGCGTATGGGTGGTGGTCAGGGTGAGGAGCATGGACTGTTCCTTGCACTCGGTGGGTCGATTATCCCAGGGGCATGGCTACAACCTCATCCTTCCGGTGGGTCACATGGACGAGAAGAACACTGTTGCTTGCATAGACGGGACGCGTGCAATGCACGCGAACCGTGTATGCAGTCTGACCAGTAAACGCTCGACCCTTCAGGGCCTCCCACCTGGGCTTCGCGCGATCCCGGGGCGAGCGGTGATGACCGCGCGGGATAACGCTCGCGGGACCGCTTGACGGATCGCTCGACGGACCACTCTGCAGGTTTCCTCCAAGACCAGCGCAGCGAGGGTCGGCCGCGCGCCACTAGCGGCGGACCGGTTCGTCGGCCTCCTATGCCATCCCGATCGCTTCTTCTACCCTGAGCTCGAACGGGACGTACTGTTCCGAATCGTGCTCTCCCACGCTCCCGGTCGCGATGAGGGTCGGATCGATCAACCGCGCGGCGCGGAGCCAGCGAGGAAGAACTCCCCCACGGACGCCTTGAACGCGTCCATCAGTGGGATGCAGCCCGTCCGGGAGTTGCTGTCTTGTGCCGCGACGTGCGGAAAATGGGGGCTCGTTCGTGCTGTTCTGGGCCGTCCTGTCCGCGCAGTGCCAGCCCGTACGTTTGCAATCCGTTGCAGAGGCTGAGCAAGCTGGCCTTCTCCCGGCCCTCTCGAGGCTGCAGCAGGAGGCTGCGAATCCGTCCGAGAGCACTCCCGAGGCGCGCTCTGGCCTGGCTTGGAGACCTACTGTCCGTCCGGTAGATTCGCGTCGGATGGAGCGCCTCTCCGAGCAGGAGCTGGTCGACCAGGCCGGGAGCTCTCCCAAGGAGATCCGTCGGCTTGCCAACCTCCGGATCCTTGTCGCCGATGAGGGCGACCGGCCGTACACGGTCGGGGATGTCCGTCGAGTCCGCCTGGCCCGGGCCTGCGAGCAGGGCGGCATCCCCCTGGAGGCCATCGGCCGGGCCATCCGGGAGGGGAGGCTGTCCTTCGCTTTCCTGGACGTCTCCCAGTACTCGATCTTCTCGGAGCTCTCGGGGACCACGTTCGAGGACGTGGAGCGCTCCACCGGGATCCCCCTGCATGTCCTGGCGGCGATCCGAGAGGCCCTAGGAGTGGGACGGCCGGAGCCGACCGACCGCGTCCGGGGCGACGACCTGGAGGTCATCTCCTCGGTCCAGCTGGCCCTCGCTGCGGGGGTGCCCCACGACGTCGTGATCCGCCTCATGCGCGTGTACCGCGAGAGCCTCCGTCGGATCGCGGACGCGGAGACCGCGATTTACCACAGCTATTTCGAGCTACCGCTGCTGCGCTCGGGGATGGCCCAGGGCCAGATCATGGAGACGGCCTCGGCCGCCGGCGAGCAGTTCGCGGGGCCAATGGACCGCACCCTCCTCGCGGCGTACCACCGCCAGCAGGAGCACTCGTGGACGGCGGACATGATCGAGCACGTTGAGGCCGCGGTGGAGGAGGCGGGGCTAGCGCCCCGGGTGGAGCGACCCCCGGCGATGTGCTTCCTGGACCTGGCGGGGTATACCAGGCTGACCGACGAGCGCGGCGATCGCGCCGCCGCCGAGATCGCGACGAGCCTCTCTGACCTCGTGGCCCAGGCCGCCTCCGACTATCGGGGCCGGGCAGTCAAGTGGGTGGGGGACGGGGTGATGTTTCATTTCGCCCATCCTGGCCCGGCGGTCCGGTCCGCACTGAACCTCGTCGACCGAGCCCCCTCGGCCGGCCTGCCTCCAGCCCACGCGGGCGTGGACGCTGGGCCGGTGATCTTCCAGGATGGCGACTTCTACGGCCGGACCGTGAACATGGCGTCGCGGGTCTGCGACCGGGCCGCTCCGGGCCAGGTCCTGGTGACCGAGAAGGTGGTCCACCTGTGCGCCGAGGACCCCTCGGCCGGGATCCGGTTCGAGGAGCTCGGTCCGACCCGGTTGAAGGGGGTCACGGAGCCGGCGGTGCTCTTCCAGGCGGTGGCCGGGTAGTAGCGAGCATGGCCAGATCGGGCGTCAGCCGGCGCAGTCGTTCCAGGCCGCGTATCGCTCCCCGCGCGCATGCATGGCCTCGAAGAGTTAGCGTCCCGAGAAGTGGTGGGAATTCTGGGTGGACTTCCGGGGTGGAAATCCCCGTGACATAGATGGCCACCGCCATCCTCAACGACAGGACAGTCGGATGAGGAGGGGCATGGCCACGACCAGCATGGACATCACGTCGTTCGTCGGCAAGCTGCTCGAGCAAGATGACGTCGACGCGCTACGTGAAGGTGTTCGCGTGCTCGCTCAGGCCGTGATGGAGACCGAGGTCTCCTCCC
>JBIOXZ010000136.1:0-30288 GCA_044869895.1 Actinomycetota bacterium
CCGGTCCCTGGCTCGCTCCTCCGCAAGCACCGCGGCGTGGCCGGGCTCGTAGAACGCCTCGACGGCGGCCTTCAACGGCGGTGGCCGGAGCAGCGACCCAACGACCTCGGCCCGGGCGGCGCTCCGAGGCGTCACGGGCGGTCGTCCTCGCACCTGTCTCCTTCCACCGAGCGTGCGCCTCGATGAGACGACCTCGTGGGACGGGTTCGCCATCGTAGCCCGTGCGCGCCGTCATCGGCCGCGGCACGTCGGGCGCTTGGCCCCTGACGCCGCCGCCGTGGCACTATTGGCCACCACCGAGCATCGCGGAGGTGACCGATGAGCGCCACGCCAAAAGAGACCTCGCGCAAGCCCGTCGCTCCCTATCTGGCGGTAGGCCTGTCGACCGTGGTCCATGGCGTGGGGAGCCGGAAGGACATCGACCAGAACCTGGACATCGTCCAGGACGCGATCCACGCGGCCATGGGGATCATCTCGATCAACATGCCGGTGAAGCTGATCGCGTTCGCGGAGGGGGCACTCACCGGTTTCACCGACGAGGCCTTCGATGTGCCGCACGTGACGGCCGCCCGGGAGCTGTTTATCGACGTCCCCGGCGAGGAGAGCGAACGCCTGGCTCGCCTAGCCAAGATGTATGCCACGTATCTCGTCGTCCAGTGCAAGGCCCGCTGGCCGGAGGTGATGCCCGACCGCTACTTCAACACGTTGTTCGTGATCTCACCCCGGGGTGAGGTGGTCCACAAGGCGGCGAAGAATCACGTGTGGTGCCGCGAGCGTTCCTGTACACCTCACGACGTCTACGACCGATGGGTGGAGCTCTTCGGCGACGGGATCGACGCCTTCTACCCGGTGCTCCGAACCCACGACATCGGCACGCTCGGAACGATCTGTTGCTCCGACGGGGAGTATCCGGAGGCCGTCCGCGCCCTCGCGTTCAACGGCGCCGAGGTGGTCTATCGGCCGAGCGAGGCCGTCCCGATGACGAACGTCGGGTACCCGGGTGGGGGGACGTGGCTGCTCCAGAACCGGGCGCACGCCCACTTCAACAACGTGTACCTGATCGCTCCGAACGTTGGCCCGGTCTACCTGCACCCGAGGATGAAGCACCCCTACGACATCGGGGGCGGGCACTCCCACATCGTCGACTACATGGGCAATGTCCTGTCGTACTCCCCTTCCGGCTACAACACGTTCGTCTCGGCGATCATCGACATCGAGGCGCTCCGCCAGTTCCGGGTCATGAACCTCAATTCGAACTGGATGAAGGACCTTCGCACCGAGGTCTTCCGGCGGATGTACGAGGACCCGATCCACCCCAAGAACCTGTGGATGGAACAGGAGCCCGCCTCGCACGCTGAGGTCGATGACGTGTACCGTGACAACATCCGACGGCTCCTCGAACGAGGCTCGTTCACCCCGCCCGCCCACGAGTTCGAGGGTGCGAGGTTCTCTCCGATGGACCCAGACCTGTCCCCGGCCGAGGCCTGGAATCAGGCGAAGGAGCTCTGGGACGAACCGCCGGATGCCTAGGATGACGACGCCGAAGTTGATCCTCATCCTCAGCGAGAACTGGACGCTCGCGTCGCCTCGAGACTTGCGGCAACTCGTCCACTTCGCGGTCGAGGCCGAGGAGGCCGGCTTCGACGGGGTCATGGTCAGCGAGCACATCGTCCTCGGTTCCGGCTCCGACGCCGACGGGCTGCCGAGGAACCCCAGGGAGTACGCCCTGCCGGGGAATCAGGACCCCGGCACGCCGTGGCCCAGCTCGTTGGTCCTACTCGGGGCCATCGCCGCGGCGACCAGAAGGCTGCGACTGATCGCCGGCGCGCTCATCGCTCCCCTGCGACACCCGCTGGTGCTGGCCAAGCAGTTGGCCACGCTCGACCTCATCGCCGAAGGACGTCTCATTGTCCAGCCCACGGTGAGTTGGCACCGGGCCGAATACGAGGCGCTCGGAGTGCCGTTCGACGCCCGGGGAGATCTGCTCGACGAGCACCTTGCCGCGTGGGCGGTGCTCTGGCGGGAGAGCCCCGCCTCGTTCGAGGGGAACCACTACCGATTCTCCGGCGTGTACTTCGAACCCAAGCCGTACCGACCGACCGGGCCGATGCTGTGGTTCGGCGGGAGTTCCCTCCACGAGCGCCTGCTCCATCGTCTCGTCCAGCACGGGCAGGGGTTCAATCCGCTGGGATCGCCCACGCCCGAAGCCCTGGAGCGGCTCGGACGAGCAATGGCCGAGGCGGGCAGAGACATGCGCGAGCTGGAGATGATCGGCGGCACGCGAGGCACGTTCACCGACCCGGCGGGCCTGGCCGACCTGGAGCAGGCCCTCGCCTCGGTCCAACCTCAGCTCGCCCAGGGGTTCACGTCGTTCTGCATCAAGCCATCACAGTTCACGGACGATCCGGCGCGGGTCGGGCCACTGTGCCGAGAGATCGTGGCGCGGGTCTCTGCACTCGGCGGCTGACGTCTGGGCGGAAGTCCCCTTATTCGCTGCTCGGCTGCGACCGGTGCTTCCCCGGGCCACCCCAGCCATCGCCGAGCGTTCGCGAAGCGAACCCCATCGGGACGTCCTCGAGGTCCGTGGCCATGGTGTCGTTCCACCGGTTGAGGAATCCGAAGAGACCGATGACGGCGAGGATCTCGATGATCTCCCCGTCATCCCAGTAGCGCCGGAGCTCGTCGAAATGAGCCCGCGTCACCTCGTTCGGGACGAGCGCAGCATCGCGTGCGAAACGCAGGGCGGCGCGCTCGGCGTCTGAGAAGAGAGGGCTCCGTTCGAAGTCCCAGATCGCCGTGATCTTCTCCTCGAGTACCCCCCGCATCTTGGCGTCGACTGCCTCGTGGGCTTGACAGTACCGGCAGCCCGCCGCCTTGCTGGCCACGATCGCGATCAGCGGCTTCAACCCGACCGGAACTGTCCCGGTGCGCCAGATCTGCGTGATCAGCTCGCTGAACGCCTGGAGGATCTGAGGACGTCTGGCCATGGTGAACAGGCTGTTCGGTACGAAGCCCATCGTCTCGTCGTACAGCCGGAACAGCTCCTCGAGCTCCGGTAGCTCCTCTCGTGGGAGCGGCGTCATGTTCGACATCCTCGGTTCTCCTGTGCACACCGGATGAGGCACACTATCCCGCATTCGGAGGAGGCGGCGGTGCGACTCGATGACAGGGTGGCCATCGTCACGGGGGGCGGGACGGGGATCGGCGCCGCGATCGCAGGTCGATTCGCCCGGGAGGGAGCTTCCGTGGTCGTGACGGGACGCCGTCCGGAGCCGATCCAGGAGGTCGCTCGGCAGACCGGCGCGGTCCCCTTGGCCGGCGATGCCGCCGATCCGGCGCACGTCGCCGACGTCGTCGCCACCGCCCTGGACCGGTTCGGGAGGCTCGACGTCGTGGTGGCGAATGCCGGGGTCGGGTTCGGCGGCAGCGCCGGCGACGTCACCGACGAACACTGGCACCGCACCGTCGAGGTCAACCTCACCGCTCCACTGTTGATGGTCCGGGCCTCGCTGCCGGCGCTGATCGACCGTGGGGCCGGGTCAATCGTGCTCGTCTCGTCGATCTCCGCGTTCGTGAGCCCGACGGACAGCGCGGCGTACGACGCCTCCAAGGCTGCCCTCGTGGGCTTGGCTCGGTCGTTGGCGGTGGATTACGGGCCCCTCGGCATCCGGGCGAACGCCATGTGCCCCGGGTGGGTGCGCACGCCGATGGCGGACGGTTCCATGGACGACCTCGGCTCCGCCCGCGGCGTCTCCCGGGAGGACGCCTATCGGATCGCGACCGAGCACGTCCCCCTACGCCGGCCGGCCGACCCGGAAGAGATCGCCGCGTGCTGCCTGTTCCTCGCCTCGGACGAGTCCTCCTTCGTGACCGGCGCAACGCTCGTCGTCGACGGCGGCACGACGGCCGTCGATGCCGGGACGATCGCCTTCGACCGGCGGAGCGGTCGCCTCGACCGTTGACCTCCCCTACAACCCTCCTCCGGCTCCGGCCTCAGAGAGCTCGGGGAGCACCTGGCTCGCCATCCGTCGTCCCCGGAACACGACGCCGAGGAGCATGCCGAGGAGCAGCGTGATCAGCACCGCCCAGGGGATCTTGTTCGCCGGATGCACCACCTTGTAGATGGCGCCCCACAGCCCTCCGAGGGCGACGACGCAGCCGATCACCCCCGCGATCACCAACGCCGCCCGGTTCTCCGCATCCCACAGGCTCCGGATCCCGGCGATCGCGACGGTCGCGTAGACGGCGGCGAGCGCGAAGCTCCCGTACCCGGCCAACCAGCTGAACATCGGGAAGTACTCGGGGAAGAGCGCAACATCCGGGGGCACGCCGGGGATCTCCCGCGTGAGCACGCCGTGCCCCAGACGGGTCCACAGGACGATCGCGGCACAGAGCCCCACCGTGAACAGGATCGCCCCCGACGGGGTCCCATAGCGGGGTGAAACCTTCGCGAGTACTCCAGGGACCTTCCGATCTCGCGCCATCGCGAAGATGCCTCGCGACGTCGAGACGGCCGCGCCCACCCCGACCGCTGTGATGTCGAGAATGACGATGACCTGGAGGATGCGGTCGAAGAACACCGAGCCGAAAGCATCCTTGCTGCCCAGGACGAACAGGGGCCCGGTGGCGATGCTCGCGCCCCACTTCCCGGCGTCCAAGCCGAACCCGATGTCCTGCGCGTAGGCGGTGATCAGGTAGAAGGCGCCCACCACCGCGATCGACAGCAGGATCGCGCGCGGGATCGAGCGTTTCGGGTCGGCCGTCTCCTCGCCCAGGTTCGCCGCGGTCTCGAACCCTACGAAGATCAGGACGCCGTACAGGATCCCGTAGAAGATCCCCGACCAGCCGTCAGCGCTGGAGCTCGGGAGGAACGGCTTGATGCTATTGCTGTCACCTCCCGCGCCGCCCTTGGCGATGATGTAGATCATGAACGCGAGGACGACGCTCGCGGAGACGAGGGACAGGGTCAGCTGGGCCCGGGTCGAGATCCGAACGCCGAAGTACAGGAGCACGAAGATGATCCCGCAGTTGATCAGCCCCCACACCCAGTACGGTGGTGTCCCCTTCCACCCGATGTCGTCGTGGAGCAACCCGTACAGGATCCCGCCGAAGATCAGCGGGATCGCCGCCGTGAGGGCCATGGTCCCCCAGTAGTAGACCCACCCGGCCCAGAGCCCGACTCGCTCGCCGAAGCCGTGGGTCACGTAGTCGTAGAGCGCGCCTGCGGCGTGGATGCGGCGAGCGTAGAGGGCAATGATCCACCCGATCGCCGCGATGCCAATGGCCGTCACGATCACGACGAACGGCGTCGCGACCCCGGCCCCCTTGCCTGCGGCGCCCGCGGCAACGATCAGCGGAAGGATCAGGGCCGAAACGAATACTGGCCCCATGAACCCGACCGACTGCGCCACCGCGTCGACGAGGGACAGCCTGGCCTTCCCGAGCTGCTCGTACCCCACCGAATCACCAGCCACCTGGTTCCCCCCTTCTCCGACGGCTGACGACCATCATGTGGCGGCTGGGGTCAGCGCTTCAAGCCGCCCAGCCTCCCTCGGGCCGTTCGAACCACATGTGTGCTTGCCCGGTGCCCACCGAGGCCTCGTACTCCCCGTACTGCATCCCCGGCGCACGGCATTTCGAGCCGCCGAGCGCCCCGACCATGATCAGGTAGTGCCCGAACTTGCCCTCCGGGCCGAATCGCTTGTACTCGGGCATCCAGTCGATCATGCCGGCATGGTCTCCTGCGGCGAGCAGCTTGAGGACGCGCTCGTCGGCCTCTCGCGCCTCGGGCGTGATGATATTCGACAGGTCCGAGGACTCGTGGTGACGGAGCTCGCGGAAGGGGAAGAATCGGTGGGTCAGGCCGCCGGATGCGAGCACGACCACCCGCCGATCGACCTCCTCGACGGCCTTCCCCAGCAGCTCGCCGAGCAGGAGGAAGTCGTCGGTCTGGCCCGTCCCGTTGATGGCGATCGAGATCCACCGCTCCCCGCCGGACAGGTAGGTCCAGATGTTCACGGTTCCGTAGAAGATCGGGAGGTACGGGTCGTCGGACGCGAGGATCCAGGTGTCGTCCCGGCCCTCCGCCTGCTTCGCCAGCGCGCGAGCGAGCTCCGGATCGCCGGGCATGTCGTAGGGGATGGCGCTCATGCCGCGCGGAAGCTCGTGCGAGGTGAAGAAGCCCTTCCGCTGTTCCTGGGCCGTGACGATGTGTTCGAACGTGGACTCCCAGTGCGTGTCACACACCACCACCGTGTCCGGCTTCAGCCGGTCGAGGGCCTCGGACTTCAGCCGCCGAAGGCCGTCCACCAGGCTGATCTCCCTGCCGTCGTTGATCTCGAGCCGGACCTCCTCGGGCAGCATGATGGTCGGGACGTGGGACACGAGCCCGGCGCCGACGATCTCACCCATCCGCGATCAACTCCCCTCCCACGGTGCCTCGCAGACCGTCTTGACGTCCGCGTAGAAGTCGAAGCTCCACCGGCCACCCTCACGGCCGATCCCGGAGTCCCTCGCGCCGCCGAAGGGTGCCCTGAGGTCCCGGACGAAGAAGCAGTTGACCCACACGGTGCCAGCCACGAGCGTGGGCGTGACCCGGTCGGCCCGCTCCCGGTCGCCCGTGTACACGATGGCGTCCAGACCGTATTCGGTCCCGTTCGCCAATGCGACGCCCTCCTCCTCCGAATCGAAGGGCTGGAGGGTGAGGACCGGGCCGAACACCTCCTTCTTGAGGATCTCGGCCTCGGGCGGGACGTCGACGAACAGGGTCGGCCGGTAGTACAGCCCGCCCAGGTCCTCGTTCGGGCCACCCCCCAACACGGCCTTCGCCCCCTGCTCCTTGGCCCGCTGCACGAACCCGTCCACCCGGTCGAAGTGCTCCCTCGTGATCTGCGGGCCGAGGTCGGTGTCGGGGAGGCGCGGGTCGCCCTGCCTCAGGGCGGACGCCTTCTCCACGAACCGGTCGAGGAACTCGTCGTGGATGCCCCGCTCGACCAGCAGCCGCGTGCCGGCCAGGCACACCTGGCCCGCATTGTCGTACTGGTTCACTGCCTGGGCGATCGCGGCATCGTGATCGGCGTCGGCGAAGATCAGGAACGGGGCCTTGCCCCCGAGCTCGAGCGACACCGGTGTGAGGTGGGGGGCCGCGGCCGCGGAGACCAGTTTGCCCGTCTCGACGGAACCGGTGAATGCGATGCGGTCGATGTTCGGGTGAGCGACGAGCGCCGCGCCGACCTCCTCGCCGATCCCCTGCACCACGTTCAGGACGCCATCGGGCATCCCCGCCTCCCGGGCGATGTCGCACAGCATCGAGGCCGTCAGCGGTGCCCACTCCGGGGGCTTGAAGACCACCGTGTTGCCCGCGGCGAGCGCCGGTGCCAGGCGCCAGGTCCCGAGCATCAGCGGCGCGTTCCACGGCGTGATCACGACGGTGACGCCGGCCGGGTCCCACTCGACGCGACTGCGATGCTCCCCCATCTCCAGGTCGTCCTCGTGCAGCGCCAGGAGCTGGTCGGCGAAGAAGTGGAAGTTGCGGGCCACCCGGGGCATGACGCTCCGCTGCATCGAGCGCAGGAGCGAGCCGTTGTCGGTTGTCTCGACCACGGCGAGCTGGGGCACCTGGGCCTCGACGAGCTCGCCGACGCGGTGGAGGATCGCCGAGCGCTGCTTCGGCTCCGTCCCCGCCCAGCCGGGGGAGGCGTCGCGGGCGGCCGCGACGGCGGCGTCGGCCTCCTTCTTCCCGCCGCGGGCTACCATGGCCAGCGTCTCCAGGTCGATCGGGGAGAGGTCCAGGAACATGTCCGAGGAGGGGACCCGCGAACCACCGATCCAGTGGTCGGCGGAGACCCTGATCCCTTCGATCGTCGAGACGTTCGCCATGCCGTGCCTCGTCAGCCGAAGAACGCGGCGAGCTGGGGCTCCACGCGGCGGCGGAACGCGACGTTGATCCGCTGCCGCTCGAGCACCTGCTTGAGCATCTTCCTCGCCTGGGGGATGTCGTGCTCGTCGAAGAACGCCTGCGCATCGGCCTCCTGCTCGGGCGTGGTCAGGAACCGCACGCCGTCCGCGAGGTAGATGATCGTGTTCGGAGGCAGCCGCCGGTTGACCTCCTCCCAGCGCTCCTTGACGAACCGCCACGCTCGATCCCCCACGTCGCGGTTGGCCATCGCCCTGCCCAGGAGGAACGGCGCGTTCTGGGACCGGACCTCCTCGCTCAGCGCGAGGTCCAGGGCTCGGTCGATGAGGTCGGGCTGCCTGAAGTCGGCCAGCGCGTACAGGTATCGGAGTTGCTCTTGGGGCGTGGGCGCGTCCTTCGACCGGGCCAGGAACCGCTCGAAGTCATCGCCATCGCCGGTGGCCGCGACGACGGCGACCGAGGCGGCCGCCAGCGAGGGGTCCACGGGCTCGCCTGCTCGGGCCTCCGCCTCGAGCTCCCGAGCCCTCGCCGAGACGTCGGCATCGCCGCCGAGGATGGCGAGGGCGGAAACCAGGGTGCCCCGGAGCGACCTCGACAGGTCGGGCTCGTCCGGTCCGGGCTCCCACCTGAGCCGGTCAAACGCGGGGCGCCCCAGCTCCCGGACGTACCGGCGGAATCCCTCGCGAGGCTCAGCCTCCACGAACCGGTCGAACCATCCCATAGTGGTCACGACCGTCTGCCACACGTGGAGATCGGTCTCTCCCGTCAGCCCCCGGACCAGCTCGAGGTATTCGGCGGCGGGAACACCGCCGGCAACCGCCTCCGCCCACATGTCGTCCACCAGCCCGAACCGTTCGATCGCGGCCAGGGCCTCGAGGGCATGGGTCCAGACCCGCTCCCGGAGCGCACCCTCGTACCCGACCCGGAGGAAGCTGGCCCCCTCTGCGTTCGCCACCACGACCGGGTCGCGGGCCAGTCGGGGGAGGTCGGCTCCCGTCGGCTCGACCAGGAAGGCCCGAACCTCCCCGTCCCGGCCGGAGGACTCGCGGGCGAGCAACGGGACCTCCCAGCGCGTCCCGTCGTCGCCGCCGTCGTAGCGGAACCGTTCCTGGGCGAACGAGAGCGCGTCTGCATCCTCCCGCACGGTGACGAGCGGGTATCCGCCCTGCCAGATCCAGGTGTCCATGATCCGGCGGACCGGCTCCTCGGTGGCGGCCTCGATCGAGTCCCACAGGTCTGACGTTTCGGTGTTACCGAACTCGTGATCCTTCAGATAGCGGCGGATCCCGTCCCGGAATCGTCCGGGACCGAGATACCGCTCGAGCATCCGCAGGACGGCGGCGCCCTTCGTGTAGGTGAGTGAGTCGAACATGTCAGACGCGTCGTCGGGCGAATTGACCGGATACTCGATGGGGCGCGTGCTGTTCAGCGCGTCGATCTCCAGGGCCGTCGAACAGACCCTGCGGAACGATCCCCACCGGTCCCAGTCCGGCCGGAACGCATCCACCGCAAGGTTGGCCATGAACGTGGCGAACGCCTCGTTCAGCCAGATGCCGTTCCACCACCGCATCGTGACCAGGTCGCCGAACCACATGTGGGCGAGCTCGTGAGCCACGACGTCGGCCACCGCCAGGAGCTCCTGCTGGGTGGACTGCGTGGGCTCGACCAGGAGCAGCGATTCCCGGTAGGTGATCAGCCCCAGGTTCTCCATGGCGCCGGCGGCGAAGTCCGGCAGGGCCACGAAGTCGACCTTCTTCTCCGGATACGGGATCCCGTAGTAATCGGTGAAGAACCGGAGCGAAAATGCCCCGGACTCGATGGCGAAGTCCACCAGGTGCCCCTTGCCGGGGACGTGCGCAACCCGCAGCGGAACGCCGTCGACGTCCACGGCCTCGGTCAGCTCGAGCGGCCCCACGACCCACGCGACGAGGTACGTCGACATGGGGATCGTGTCGTCGAACCGGACGGCCACCTTGCGATCCCCTGACGGCTCCCGGCCCACCTCCGGCGTGTTGGACAGCGCGACCAGCCCCTCCTCCACGACCAGCGTCACCGAGAACACGGCCTTCAGGTCGGGCTCGTCCCAGCAGGGGAACGCCCGCCGCGCGTCGGCCGCTTCGAAGTGGGTCGTGGCGATGGTCCGGGTCCGGCCCTCGGCGTCGGTGTAGGTCGAGGGATAGAACCCCACCAGCCGCTCGTTCAGGACCCCGGTGTACTCGAGGTGAAGCGTCCACTCCCCGGGCGGAGCGGGCTCGGCGAGCAGGACGCGCGCACGCTCGTTCGCCCGGTCGAGCGAGATCTCAGAGACGTCGACCTTCGTGCCGTTGCCGTTCGTCAGCCGGCCGTCCTCCACCCGGAGGTCCACCGCGTTCAGGACGATCTCCCTGACGGGCTCGCGCACGGTGATCCGGACGTCCTCGGCGCCGCGGAAGGTCCCCGCGGCCAGGTCGGGCTCGATCGCGAGCTCGTAGCGGGAGGGTATGACGGTTCGAGGCAGGCGGTACGTCGACTCGCCTCCGCCCGTCCGGCTCACAGCACCGGGGCGAGCCAGGAGGCGTATTCCTCGATCTCTCCCTTGGTCGCCGCGAAGAACGTTCCCTGGATCTCCTTCGTGATCGGTCCTCGGGTCCCCTCGCCCACGACGCGATCGTCCACCTCGCGCACGGGAGTGACCTCGGCGGCCGTCCCGGTGAAGAAGGCCTCGTCGGCGTTGTACAGGTCCGTGCGGACGAGGTTCTCCTCGCGCACCTCGTAGCCGAGGTCACCGGCCATCGACATGACGGTGGCTCGGGTGATGCCGTCGAGGCAGCCGGACTGGGTGGGAGGGGTGAGCAGGACGCCCTGGCGGACGACGAAGACGTTCTCGCCAGTCCCGTCGGTGATGTAGCCCATCTGGTTCAGCATGATTGCCTCGTCGTACCCAGCTTTGATGGCTTCAATCTTGGCCAGGACCCCGTTGATGTACTGCCCCGTGGCCTTGGCCGCTGCCGGGAGCGAGTTCTGGTCGTTGCGCCTCCAGGAGGAGATCTTGACCCGCACGCCCTGCTCGAGCCCCTGTTCGCCGAGGTAGGCACCCCACGACCACACGGCGATCACCACGTTGACCGGCGCGCTCAGCGGGTTCACGCCCATCTCGCCGTAACCCCGGAACACCAGTGGCCGGATGTAGCACGCCGACAGCTCGTTCGCCCGGATGGTCTCCTTCACCGCCTCCGAGAGCGCCTCGGCGGAGAACGGGATGTCGAGGTGATAGAGCTTCGCCGACCGGAACAGCCGCTTGAGGTGCTCATCCAGATGCCAGACGGCCGAGCCGCGCGCGGTCTCGTAGCACCGGATGCCCTCGAACACGCCGCTGCCGTAATGCATGGCGTGGGAGAGGACGTGCACCTTGGCGTCGCCCCAGTCCACCATGTCCCCGTCCATCCAGACCTTCCCGACGGGCGTGATGGGCATCAGCTCCTCCTTCGCGTGCTGCGGACCGCCCGACCCAGGCCGACTTCGGGCGGCCGGCGCGGCCTCGACAGGATATCGGCTCGGCGGCGCGGACGGCGGGCGGGTCAGGGCAGGTCGTACGCCCGCCACAGGATCTGGAGGTCGGGCTCCACCGGCCGTTCCAACGAGCCGAATCGCCCCTCCGCCCAGATCCGGAGCTCGGGGACGACCCGGCGCCGGACGTCCTCTGGGACCCGCCACGTCCAGGAGTGCATGCCGGCGTCCATCTCGTCCAGGAACTGCCCGACGGTGGTGTCGTCGTGGGTCGCGATCGGCGGCAGCACGCGCGCCCGTGCCCCGTAGCGCTCGAACTCCTGCTCGAGCGCAGCCGGATCCCTGGGGTCGAGCCCCACCGCGAAGGCGACGCCTCCGGCGAGCTCCAAGAACCGGTCGACGATCCCCCACGTGTCCTTGAACCCGCCGAGGTTCACGAGCGCGGTTCCGCCGGGGCCGACGACGCGAACCAGCTCCTCGACGAGCCGTTGCCACGCGGGGACGAGGTGGAGCACCCACCGCACGACGGCGCTGCCGAACGCACCCTCGCGCAACGGAATCCGGGTGGCGTCGGCCAGGACGAGCGGGAAGGGGATGTCGCCGCCCGCCTTTTCCACCAGCTTGGCCAGCATCGGGCGGGACAGGTCGAGCCCCACCATCGGCACGCCCGCCCGGTGCAGCGGGAGCGAGATGAGACCGGTCCCCACTCCGACCTCCAGGCAACGTCCCCGTCCGTCGAGCTCGGCTCGCAGCAGCTCGACGGTCGCCCGCTCGGTCTCGGGGAGGAGCGCGCGGGTCCGGTCGTAGAACTCCGCGGCACGATCGAACCGGATCGAGTCCGAACCCGTGCCCGCGGGCGGTCGCACCGAGCCGATGCGCCTAGTTGAGCGAGGGGTCGGGGGGCATCAGCCGGAGCAGGTCGTACTCGCGGCCCTTCCGCCGGAGGACCTCGCTCCACAGCCGCTCGGGATCGGGATTGAAGACGTCATCCTCCAGAGCGGGCTCCACGATCCACGATCCCTCCTCGAGCTCGGCCTCGAGCTGCCCCGGACCCCACCCCGCGTGGCCTGCGAACACCCTGGCCTTCCGGATGCCGCCGATCGAATCGCCGTCGGCCTCGTCAGGCAGGAACCCGATCGATCCGAAGGCCACGACGTTGGCCCGCTCGGGCTCTTCGAAGTCGGCAACCACCACTGCAGCCTGGGGCTGGACCGGTCCGCCGATGAACAGCGGGTCCCCAGGAGACACCAGGTCGGCCAGGGGCGGGGCGGCCTCGCTGACCGGGACCTCGGTGGCCCGGTTCAGCACCACGCCGACCGCGCCCTCGTCGTCGTGGTGGCCGATGAGGACGACGGTCCGGCGGAAGTTGGGATCCCACAGGTCCGCGCCGGCGATCAGCAGATGGCCCCTCAGGCTATCCATACGGTTGCCATCATCCCCGTTGTCGGTGGGTCCGCTCAGGCCTTGAGGGCGGGCTGCCAGGCGCTCGGCAGGTCGACGGGCCGGGTCACCCGGCCTTCCAGGTATCCCCTGGCCACGAGCTGGATGAACATGTACACGCCGACCTCCCAGAACGCGGAAAGGACGCCGGGGCGGTAACCCCGAGAGCTCACCCCGTGCTGGAGGGATTCCACGGCGCGCCAGTCCTCCCGGTTGGTCACGTCCCAGAACTCCACTGCCCACGAGGGATCGAAGCCGGGACGCTCCACGAGCTCCGGCGGGAACAGCCACTCGCACTCGACGAAGGTCCGGTCGACGGCCAACGGTTCCAGCCGATGCGTGAGCACGTAGTCCGGGTGGGGGCTGATCAGGAAGCTCGGCCACATGCCGACGTACCCGACCTGCCGGAGAAGCTCCTCGTCGAGGCCTCGGAGCGGGATGCCGTAGCTCCTGCCGTCGAGCGACATGGTCTCGGCGTCGTCCCGGAGCAGCATGGGGCCGGCCACGTACAGCCCGTCGTGGGGGAAGGCCACGCTGCTTTCGGGTGGGCTCACGCGGCACAGAGCCGGGTGGATCTCGGAGCAGTGGTAGCACTCCTGGTAGTTCTCGGCGATCAGCTTCCAGTTCGCCGCCAGCTCGTAGGAGTGGCGGGCCCCGACCATCAGTCGTTCGGGCTCGTACGGGGCGAAGTAGTCGTCGAGGTGGCCGACGTGCCGGTCGAACCGGACACCATCGCCGGAGGGGTTCACGAACTCCCACCCTCGCCACTCAAGCGATGACGGATGGCGGTGGCGCGCTCCCGTCCGGCCCAGGCACAGCCACGAGGCGTCGAAGAAGTGCTCGAACTCCCACTCGAAGACCTCCGGCGACGTGTAGGCCTCGGACGGCAGGGCATGGCTGTGCCCGAACGGCTCGAGGGCGGGAGCCAGGCGCTGGGGATCGATCGGTGCGGGGTGGGCGGTGAATCTCACGGAAGCATCCTAGGCTTTCGGGATGTCCTTGCCCGGGTCGAGGAAGGGCAGGGCGGCCGTCACGGCGGGCACCGGTCCACCCGGGGGCTCGAGCTCCAGCTCGGTCCCCGGTTCGGCCAGCTCGGCGAGAACCCATGCGTACCCGATGTTCTTCTCCAGGCGGAACGAACGGCCGGCCGAGGTGAGCCTACCCACCGCCGTCCCGTCTCGCACGACGGGCCAGAAGTCCTCGAGCCACATCCGGAAGGGCTCGCCGCCGAACTCGACGCCGACGAGCTTCCTCCTGACTCCCTGCATCGCGATCCTCTCTAGCGCAGCTCTGCCGATGAAGTCCGCCGAGAACTCGACGAGCCGTTCCATCCCCGTCATCTCGAACGGGTTGTTCTCGATCGTCATATCGCTGCCGTAGTTGAAGATCCCGGCCTCGATCCGCCGCTGCTCGGAGGGGGCGATGGCCCGGATCTCGTATGGCCGGCCGGCCTCCATCACCCGGTCCCACAGATCGAGCCCCCGCGACGAGTCACGGAGGTAGATCTCGTATCCCACCTCGCCGGTCCAACCCGTCCGGGACACCACGACCGGGATGCCCTCGAGGTCCGACTCGATGCACCGGTAGTACCGGAGGTCCGTCACGGCCGGGCCGAACAGGTCTCGGACGAGCTCCTTGGACTTCGGGCCCTGGACCTGGAGCGGCGAGACGTCGGGCTCCTGAACGGTGACCTCCAGGCCGGCCAAGGCCTGCACGCCCTTCGCGTACAGCAGCGCGTCGGAGTCGGCGAGCGAGAGCCAGAAGTGATCCTGGCCCAGACGCAACAGGATGGGGTCGTTCACGATGCCGCCGTCCGGCGCGATGAGGGGCGCGTACTTGCACTGGCCCACCTCACACCTCGAGAGGTCCCGGCACGTGAGGAGCTGGGTGAACGCCGCCGCGTCGGGCCCGGTGATCTCCACCTGCCGCTCCACAGCGACGTCCCACAGGGTCACGTGCTTCAGGAGGTGCCAGTACTCCTCCTCGTCGTCGTCGTAGAAGGTGGGGATCAACATGTGGTTGTACAGATCCCAGCTCTTGCAGCCCGCCTCCACCGTGCGCTCCCAGTACGGCGACTTGCGATACCAGGACGCAACGTAGAGCGGGAATGAGAACATCAGCGCCTCCCCCGATGCCTTCGATCCTTCCGGATCTCGCGAACGCAGTTGTACGCCGGGATCCCTGTCACACCGCCACCCGCGTGGGTGGCGCTCGAACACTGATACAGACCGGCGATGGGGGTTCGGTAATCGGCGTACCCCGGGGCCGGCCGCATGTGGAACAGTTGGTCCGCCGAGAGCTCCCCGTGGAAGATGTTGCCGCCGATCAGGCCCCATTCCTGCTCCATGTCGTACGGGCCGATCACCTTCCGAGCAACGACCGACTCCCTGAAACCCGGCGCGAGCTCCTCGTATCCGTCGATCACCCGGTCCGCGTAGGCCTCGAGCTCGTCCCGGTGCGGCTCCTCGGACCATTCGTGTGGCACCCACTGGGTGAACAGCGAGATGACGTGCGCGCCCTCCGGGGCGAGCGATGGATCGAGCACGGTCGGCACGACGCCGTCGGAGAACGGTCGCGTGGCCGGGATCCCCCGCCGGGCCTCCTCGAACGCGGTCTCCAGGTACTCGACCGAGTGCGCCAGCTCGATCCCGCCGGACAGATCGGTGAAGTCCGGTGCACCGGAGAACCGTGGGAGCTTCGACAGCGCACAGTTGATCTTCACCACACCGCTCCGGGTCTTCCAGTGCTCGATGTCGTTCACGAACTCCTCGGGGAGCTCGCTCCGGTCGATCTGGCGGAGGAACGTGATCTTCGGGTGGCACGCGGTGATGGTGATTGGGGCGTGGAGCTCCTCGCCACCCTCGAGCGCCACACCGTAGGCCCGGCCCGCCCGCACCAGGACCCTCTCCACCCGCGCGTTGGTCCGGATCTCGGCCCCGAACGAACGGGCGCTCCGCTCGATGGCCGCGGCCACCGCGCCCATGCCGCCCTCGGGCACGCCCCATCCGCCGAGCGTGCCGCCACCGACGTTCCCGATGGAGTGATGGGCCATCACGTACCCGGTCCCGGGCTCGTACGGGCCGGCCCAGGTCCCGATGAGGCCGTCGATGGCCCGCACCGTCTTGACCGCGTCGGATTCGAAGAACCGGTCGACGATGTCCGCCACGGACATGGTCATCAGGCGGGTGACCTCGCCGACCGTCCGGACGTCGAGGCCGCGGAAGCGCCAGGCCAACCTGAGTTGATCCCACAGGTCGGAGGGGCGCCTGGAGCCGATCCTCGGCGGCGTGGTCATCAGGAGTGGTCCGAGGACGTCGGCGAGACCCGTGATCCACGCGTCCCACCGTTCTGTTGCCTCGGCGTCACGCCCGGAGAACCTGGCGAACTCTTCACTGTTCTTCGCGTTGTCGTCGTACTCGATCATCACCCGCCCGTCGGGGAACGGGACGACGTACGGGCCGACAGCGTGGACCCGATACCCATGCCGTTCGAGTCGGAGATCGCGGATGATCGTGTCCGGCATCAAGCTCATGACATAGCTGAGCGTGGTGACCCGGAACTCGGGGTGATCGGGCCACGGTTTGTCGGTGGCGGCGGCGCCCCCCGTCTTGTACCGGGCCTCACACACCACGGTGCGCGCGCCCGCCCTCGCGAGGTACGCCGCCGCCACCAGGCCGTTGTGGCCCCCGCCGATGACGATGGCGTCGTATCGGTTCGCCCGCACCCGGTAAAAGGCCTCCTGAACGGCGGTTCAGCCGAACGATAGCACCGTTGAACAGCGGTTCAATCCGAGTGGATGGGTTAGGTGAGCTCCATGGCCGGCGCGCTCGCGGGCTCGGCCTCCTCAGCCGTCGCGATGTCCACCTCGACCGCCTTACGATCGGATCGACGCCGCAAGATGGGCAGGAGGACGAGGGCCCCGATGGCAGCGGTCAGGCCGCCGATCGCGTAGACGTTCTGCGGCCCGACGGCCCGCAGCACCACCCCGGCCGCGGCGAGCCCGAGGACGAAGGCGATCGACGTCAGGCCCTCCGAGGCGGCGATCACGCGGCTTCGGACGGCATCGGGCGTGCGCCGCTGCTGGATGCCCTGTTCGGCCACCAGCACTGTGGCGTCGCCCACCCCTGACAGTAGGGCCACGATCAGGATCGGCCAGAACCAGGGAGAGACGGCGATGGCGGCCGTGGTCACGGCGACCAGCGCCATTCCCAGGAACAGCGCGCTTGGCTCCCGGTCCTCGTTCAGGTACCGGCCT
This sequence comes from Actinomycetota bacterium, assembly GCA_044869895.1. Taxonomy (GTDB): domain Bacteria; phylum Actinomycetota; class UBA4738; order UBA4738; family HRBIN12; genus AC-69. The sequence goes on from JBIOXZ010000136.1 coordinate 17,097, forward strand.
GCGAACGAGCCGACGACGGATCCCGCCCCCCAGAACGTGATCAGCAGGCCATAACCGATGGAGCCGGCGTGGAAGTGCTCGACGAGCGGGACGTCGGCCACCATCACCAGGCCGAGCCCGAACACGAGCCCGGTCCAGGCCAGCACAAGCGTTCGCAGCACCCGATCCCGGGCGATGAACACGAACCCTGCCCGAAGTCCGCGGTGCTCGGACGCGTCGGAACGGTCCCCTGCGAACGGCGCGCGAACCGTCCACACGAGGACAGCCGAGACGGCGAACGTGACCGCGTTCAGGCCGAATACCCATGCCGGCCCGATGGCGGCGACCAGTACGCCGCCGATCGCCGGGCCGACCATGACGCCGGCGTTGCGCCCCAGCGAGACCAGGCCGTTCGCCCAGGACAGCTCGGACCGCTCGACCATGTTCGGGATGGCCGCGGCCGACGCCATCCAGAACGGGGTCTCGACGAGTGCCGAGACGAACGCCAGAGCGAGCAGCCACGCGGGATCGCCAGCGAACGCCATCGCGCCGAAGGCCGCAACCCCTGCCAGGTCGGACAGGATCATGACCCGGCGACGGTCGAACCGGTCGCCGATCGCGCCGGCAAGCGGGGCCACGAAGCCGTTCACGCCGAACGTGAGGAGCAGCGCCGCCGAGAGCCATGCGGGCGAACGCGTCCGCTCGTACACCGTGAACATCAGCGCCGTGTAAGCGGCCGCCCCGCCCGTGATCGAGATCAGGCGCGCCGTGGCCAGCCGGCGCACGGCGGCTCTCGGTGATGTGCGATGGACGGTCATGAAACGACTCCTTGGTTCGATGGCTCAGGACGTGCGAGGACGGTGAGGAACCGCCCGCCGGGAGGCGAGCGAACGCGTCACCCGGTGACGCTGGAGTTGATCACCGTGAGCCGTTTCATGGTTCGCCGAGTGTACCAGCCCGTCCCTACCAGGGAACCACGTTTCGCGACAGCGGGGAAGACGCTAGTCCGGGAGGACTACGAACCAGGCGTCGGCGGCGCCGACGGCCGTCGAGATCTCCTCGATGATGTCCGGAGTGACCGCGCTGTCCAGTGTGAGGGCCATGAGCGCGGTTCCGCCCCGCGTGGCCCGGCCCACGTCCATGGTGGCGATGTTCACGGCGTGCTGCCCCAGGATCGTGCCCACCTTCCCGATGACGCCGGGCCGGTCCTCGTATGCGAAGAACAGCATGTAGGTGGCCGGCGACATCTCGACGTCGTAGCCCAGCACCTGCATCACGCGTTCGGCGTTCCGCTTGCCCACCAGGGTTCCCGCGACCGATGCCTCCCCGTCCTCGGTCTGGGCCCGAAGGGCGATGAGGTTCACGTAGTCGCTCGACACCGCGGACCGCATCTCGGAGACTGCCATGCCTCGTTCACGGGCGATGATGGGAGCGTTCACGTACGACAGCGGCTCGTGGACCACGCCGCTCAGCACTCCCTTGATCAGGGCGAGGGTCAGCGCGCGCGTGTCGACCTCGGCGATACGCCCGTGGTACTGGCACTCGATCGCGCTTACCGCTCCCCGGGCCAGGCCGGTCAGCAGCATCCCGAGCTTCTCGGCGAGCGGCAGGAATGGCCGCACCACCTCCGAGACCTCTGCGCCGGCCGAGACGTTCACCGCGTGGGGCACGAACTCGCCCAACAACGCCAGCCGAACCATCTCGGCGATGGATGCTCCCGCCTTGTCCTGGGCCTCCACGGTCGAGGCGCCGAGGTGCGGCGTGACGACCACCTGGTCGAAGGCGAACAGCGGTGACTCAGTGGTCGGCTCCACGGCGAAGACGTCGAGGGCAGCACCGGCAAGGTGACCGTCCTCGATGGCCTTGGCCAGAGCGGCCTCGTCTGTGATGCCCCCGCGCGACGTGTTCACCAGGCGCGCGCCTTCCTTCATCAACGCGAGCTCCCGTTCCCCGATCAGCGCCTCGGTGTCCGGTGTGCGCGGCAGGTGGAGCGACACGAAGTCCCCCTGCACCAGGAGCGCCTCCAGGGTCGGCATCAGCTCGACCCCCATCTCCTTGGCCCGTTCCCGGGGGACGTATGGATCGAACGCGATGACCCGCATGCCGAAGGCCGCGCACCGCTGGGCCACCATCGAGCCCACCCTCCCCAGGCCCACGACGCCCAGGGTCTTGCCGGAGAGCTCCACCCCTTGATAGCGCTCCCGCTCCCACCGCCCGGCCTTCAGCGCGGTGTTGGCCTGGGGGATGTTCCGCGCCTGGGCCAGCATGAGCGCCACGGCGTGCTCAGCGGCTGAGACGATGTTCGACTGCGGCGCGTTCACGACCATCACGCCGCGACGCGTCGCCGCTTCGACGTCGACGTTGTCCAGGCCGATCCCGGCCCTGGCGATAACCTTCAGATTCTCGGCCGCCTCGATCACCTCGGCCGTGACCTTGGTCTGCGACCTGACGATGAGCGCGTCGTACGGCCCGATCTCCAGCGCGAGGTCCCCGCGAGCGAGCTCAGGACGGACGTCGACCTGGAAGTCCTTCCGCAGCAGCCCCAGGCCACGTTCGGACAGTTGCTCGGTGACCAGGACCCGCATGCGCCTATTCCGCGGAGGCGAAGACGTCCTCGGCGGCGGCCACGGCCGCGCCCCGCTTGACCGGGTATCCCAGCTTGTCCAGGGCGAGCTCGATGGCTGCCAGCCCTCGGATCATGTCGAGTCGTTCGTAGTACCCGAGGTGGCCGATGCGGAAGACCTTGCCCTTGAGCGGCCCCTGACCCGGGGCCAGGATGATGCCGTCGTCGGCTCGGAGCGTGGCGCAGATCCGGTCGGCGTCGATGCCCTCGGGAGCACGGACCGCGGTCACCGTCCAGGCGCGCTCGGGATCCTCGCCGAACAGGTCAAGCCCGAGGGCTCGGATGCCTTCCTTGATCGCACGCGACAGCATGCGGTGCCGGGCGTACGCTGCCTCCGGCCCGTCCTGGTAGTACAGGCGAAGCGCTGCCTGGAGCCCCTGCACCACCGAGATGGCGGGGGTCCACGGGCTCTCCGGGTCCTTCAGGCCGAACGACTGCCTGTACGAGGTCCAGTCGAAGTAGAACCGCGGGTTCTTCGCGTCGGCCTGCGCGGCCCACGCCGCCTGGGAGATCGCGGCGAACGCGAGTCCGGGCGAGGCGGACAGCGCCTTCTGGGACCCGCTGATCGCGACGTCGATGCCCCAGTCGTCGAAGTCGAATGGCACGGCCCCGAGCGAGGACACGGCGTCCACGACGACCATGGCGCCGGCGTCCTTTGCCGCCCGGGCGATCGCCTCGATGTCGTGCACGACCCCCGTCGAGGTTTCGCTCTGCGTGAGCAGCACGGCCTTGGCCGGAGCCTTCGCCATCGCGGCCCCGACGTCGGCGGCCTTCACAGCCTCGCCCCACTCGTACTCGATCGTGTGGACATCGAGCCCGTAGGCGCGGGCGATCTTGGCGAACCGCTCTGCGAAGTACCCGGCCAGTGGCACCAGCACCGGGTCGCCCGGAGAGAAGCAATTGGCGACCGCCGACTCGAGACCCCCGGTGCCCGAGGAGGTGAAGATCAGGACGTCGGATCCCGTGCGGTACAGCCGTTGAAGGCCCTCGGTCACCTCCTGAAACATCCGGCCGAAGCCGGGACCACGGTGGTAGACGAGCGGGCTCCCCTGAGCCAGATACACCTCGGGCGGGATCGGTGTCGGTCCAGGGGCCAGGATGATCTCGGGTCTGTCCACGATGAAGCTCGCTCCTGGGGGAGGTCAAGCACGCGATGTTCGCGAGGATGCGCCAGCCTACCATCCGTCGGCTGTCGAACTAGTAACGGAAGCTGTGGAAGACGTCCTCGGCGGGCTCGCGATCGCGGAGGTCCTCGGCGGAGAGCTCCGTGGCGTGCGGGGTCCGGCCGAGGATCCGATCGACCAGCGACCGGCGGCCCTTCGCGCGCGCCAGGGTTCGCGAGACCCTGTCCATCCGGGCATCGCGGCGCTTCCGTTGCTGGTTCAGGTCGCAGGGCAGGTGGCTGACGACGGGGCCCACGGTCACTCCCTCGGCGGCGCCAGCGTGCGGAGGTCGATCTCCGGGTCGGCGAGCAACTCGGGGTCCGGCCTGACCTGCGCCTTGATGAGCGGCATGGAGCGCCGCACGTCTCGGGGCCAGTTCATGGTGAAGGTCGAGCGGAGCACGCCCTCCTTCAGCAGGAAAGCGGCGAACCTCCGTTCCTCGAGGCTGCCTCGCACGATCACATCGTCCCACTCGGTGGCGAATCCGGCCATCTGAATGTTCACGTCGTACTGGTCCGACCAGAACCAATGGGGGTCGTCGAAGACCTCGTTGTGGCCCAGCATGTTGCGGGCCGCCGCCTGCCCCATCTTCATCGCGTTGTCGAAGTGCTCGACCCGGATGCGACCGAAGACGGGGTGGTCGTGGCGGGCCACGTCGCCCGCCGCGAAGACGCCGGGGACGTTGGTCTGGAGGACCGGATCGACCAGGATCCCGTCGTCCACGGCCACGTCCGTCCCCTGCACCACCTCGGTCACGGGCTCGACGCCCACGCCCACCACGGCGAAGTCGCCCTCGATCGCCCTCCCCTGCTTCGTGTGGAGCACCTCGAACCGTCCATCGCCCTCGAACCGTTCCACCGCATCCCGGAAGAACATCTGCACGCCGTGATCGCGGTGGAGCCCCTCGAGCACCCGGCCGAGCTCGTTCCCCAGGACTCGTTGGAGCGGCGTCTCGGCGAACTCGACGACCGTGACCTCGACGCCCCGACCGCGGAGCGAGGCGGCCACCTCGGCGCCGATGAACCCCATGCCGACCAGCACGGCCCGGGCCCCCGGCACGGCGGCCGCCCTGATCGCGTCGGAGTCAGCGAGGCAGCGAAGGTCGTGTACCCCCGGCAGGTCGAGTCCCGGCAACGGGAACTTCCGATTACGGCACCCCGTGGCGATGAGGAGCGAGTCGAACGCCATCCGCTCGCCGTCCGGGAGCTCGACGCTTCGTCCGGCGACGTCGACGCGCTGGGCGCTCTGCCCGAACCGGGCCTCGATCTGGTTCTTCTCGTACCACTCCGCCGGCCGGATGAACCGGGGTTCCTGCTCCTCGCCGCGCAGGTACTCCTTTGACAGGGGCGGCCGCTCGTACGGCGGATTGGATTCCTGGCCGATAAGCACCACGCGACCGTCGAACCCCTCCTCGCGAAGCGTGGCCGCCGCGGTGCCACCGGCCATGTTGGCTCCGATGACGACGAAGGTCGACATGGACTACTCGAGCGAGACGAGCAGCTGACCGTCCTCCTCGCGCACCTCGAACACGTCGATGGGCTCGGTGGCCGGACCGTTCACCACCTCGCCGGAGGTGATGTCGAACTGGCTCCCATGGCAGGGGCACTCGATCACCAGGCCCTCGAGGTCCCCCTCGGCCAGGGAGCACTGCCGGTGCGTACAGACGTCATCGAACGCGTGCAGGTTGCCGCCGACGTTCGCGATGGCCACCATCCGGTCCCCGACCGGAACGGCGGTCATCTCTCCGTCGCCGATCTCGCCGGCCTCGACCTTCGCCCAATCCGCCATGTACCGGTTCTCCTTCCCCTCTCGTTCCGTGTGCGGTCCGAGGACGCGCGGGCCAAGCATAGGGCACGAGCCGCGGAGGGCCGAACCCCGACGGGCGCTAGTCGGGCGGGCTCCCGGTCCTGCGCCGGGCAAGGAGGTCCGGGGTCAGGTATCCCAGGCCGACCACCAGGTACATGCCGAACAGGATGAGGAATCCCTCCCGGAACCCGAGCGGCAGCATCGCGGGGATGAGGGCCCCCAGCACCCACGACAGCTGGAACACCACCTCGTAGCGGACGAACACGCGGCCGTGCGCTCCTCCCGGCGCCAGCTGCTGCATGAGGCTCTGGAACGCCAGGCGCCCGAGCTCGCTCGAGGCCCCGGCGACCAGCGCGAACGCTGTGAGGATGGGCAGCGAGAACGCGACGAAGGCGAGGAACGCCCCGATCCCGGCCGCCACGATGCACGCCACCACCACCGCTTCCTCCCGAACGGAGATCGGGAGCCGGGGGGCGATCACGTCACCCAGGAAGCCGCCGAGGCCGGCCCCGCCGGCCAGCACGACGAACCAATACGTCGGCTCGCCGCTTCGCCGAAGGGCGAAGGCGATGGAGAACAGGAGGAACCCGTTCGCGGCCCGGAGGCCGGCGCCCCCGATCGCCGGGGCGGCGAGCTCCGGGATGGCTCCCAGGCGGCTCACGTGTCCACGGCGCGGCGGCACCTGCGGGTTCGGCAGCCGAAGGTTCAACAGCGAGGCGACCGTGTAGACGGCCGCCGCGCCGTACAGCGCGGCGGCCGGCCCCCCGGCCCTGTACAGCAACACGCCCGGCACCGCGGCCAGCGCCACACCGCCCACGGCGATCCTTCCGAGGCGCGCGTTGGCGCGTACCAACCCCTCGTTCGGCCCCGCGTACGCCATGACCAGGCCGTTCCTGGTGATCGTGTGGACCCTCGACAGCACGAGGATGGCGAACGCGAACGGGTACAGCAGCAGCGTGTTGAACCCGGGGGCCGCGAACACACACACGACCGCGCGGCCGGCGGCGGAGGCGAGCGAGATGGCTCGCCGAGGACCGGCCCGGTCGAGGAGGGGCACGAGCAGAGGGCCGGCCACCGCCAGCGGCGCCAGCGTCAGCCCCAGGTACAGGGCGACCTTGGGCCGGGCCTCGCCCACCGGCACGTCGAAGAAGATCGACCCGGCCAGTGCGATGGCCACCATGGCGTCGCCGGCCGCGCTGGCCAGATGCACGAGCGCGTAGGTGTCGAGCGGGTCGTCGGAGACCCACAGCCGCCGGATCGGCCGGACGATGAGGCTCTCCAGCATCGCGGCCAGGCCGAGGAGGATGAGCTGCCACCACGGGTAGCGCTTGGGCTCCTGGGCGCTCCCCCCCATCGGCCGGCCCGGTCGGGCCTCAGGACCCCGACAGCTTGGCGCGGAGCAGCTCCTGGACGGTCCGCACGTTCGCCGCACCGTGCGACTTCTTCATCACCTGGCCGACCAGGAAGTTGATCGCCCCGTCCTTCCCGGACCGGAACTGCTCCACAGGGCCCGGATTCTCGGTGATGGCCTCCACCACCCACGCCTCCAGAGCGGACGTGTCGGTGACCTGCCGCAGCCCCCGGGCCTCCACGATCTCATCGACGGGCTTGCCCGTCTCGAACGCCTCCTCCAGCACCTGCTTCGCCGCGGTGATGGAGATCGTGGCCTCTTCGACCAGACGGATCAGGTCCGCGATGTGCTGGGGGGTGACCTTGCTCTCCGGAAGCTCGATCCGGGCCTTGTTCAGAAGCCCCGAGAGGTCCTGGGTCATCCAGTTCGCCACGGCTGCGGCCGGCGCCCCGAGGCCGACGGCCTCCTCGAGGAAATCCGCGGTGGCCTTCGATGCGCCGACCAGCGTGGCCTGCTTCGGAGCCAGCCCGAGCCCGCGCTCGAACCGGGCCCGGCGGGCTGCCGGCAGTTCGGGGAGCGAGCCGCGGATATGGTCGACCCACTCGGTGTCTGGCTCGAGCGGGGGGAGGTCCGGCTCGGGGAAGTAGCGGTAGTCGAACGCTTCCTCCTTGGATCGCAGGGTGTGGGTGGTGCCCTCCCCCTCGTCGAAGTGGCGAGTCTCCTGAACCAGCGGCTGGCCCGCGCGGAGCGCAGCGACCTGCCGTTCCTGCTCGTACTTCAGGGCTCGTTCGAGCGAGCGAACGGAGTTCAGGTTCTTGATCTCGACCTTCGTGCCGTACTCGGAGGAACCGATCGGGCGAACCGAGATGTTCGCGTCGCATCGCAGCGAGCCCTCCTCCATCCGCACGTCGGAGACGTCGAGGCCCTCGAGCGTGGCCCGGAGCTCGTTGAAGTACGCGCGGGCCCCCTCGGGCGAGCGGATGTCCGGCTCGGAGACGACTTCGACGAGCGGCACGCCGGCCCGGTTGTAGTCGATCAGCGCGTACTCGGCCTGTGCGATCCGCCCGGACGCTCCGGCGTGTGTGGTCTTGCCGGTGTCCTCCTCCATGTGCACTCGAGTGATGCCGACCCGATCGGTTACCCCATCGACCTGCACATCGAGGTGTCCCTTGACGCAGATCGGAAGGTCGTACTGGGAGATCTGGAAGTTCTTCGGCATGTCGGGATAGAAGTAGTTCTTCCGGTGGAACAGCGAGTACCTGGCGATCTCGCAGTCCAGCGCGAGGCCGATCCGCACGATGTACTCGATGGCCTGCTCGTTCGGTACCGGCAACGACCCGGGAAGCCCCAGGCAGATGGGGCAGACGTTGGTATTCGGGGGGGCGCCGAACTCGTTCGGGGAACCGCAAAACATCTTCGTGCGCGTCGACAGCTCGACGTGGCACTCAAGGCCGATGACGGTCTCGAATTCCTCGCCCATGCGAGTGGTGAGCTTAGCCGCTCCCGCCCCTATCCTGGGGCCATGACCCGGATGGCAGGGCCACCGACCGCCCGGGCCAACCCTCCGCTGGTGTGGGTGGCTCTGGGCGCCGTCTACATCGTGTGGGGAACGACGTACTTCGCCATCCGCATCGTCAACCAGACGATGCCGCCGCTCCTCTCCGCCTCCATCAGGTTCCTGGTGGCGGGCACGGTGATGTTCGCCTGGACCATCCGGCGGGGGGACCGGGACGGCGACCGCCCCGGTCCTCGCCAGTGGCGCGCCGCCGCCATCGTCGGCTGCGCGCTCCTCCTGGGCGGAAACGGCGGCGTGGTGTGGGCCGAGCGAACGGTTCCCTCCGGCATCGTGGCCCTGATCATCGCCCTCGTCCCGTTGTGGATGGCGCTCATCGACCGGGTCCTATTGAGGAACCGGCTCCGGATACCGACGCTCGTCGGGCTGACCACCGGATTCGCGGGAGCGGCGCTGCTCGTGGGAAGCTCGGCCAGCGGCGGAGCGGTGGACCTCGACGGGATGCTGTTCGCCCTGGGCGCCTCGCTCTGCTGGGCATCGGGTTCGCTGTATTCGCGCCATGCGCCGCTTCCCAAGCGTCCCTTCGTCGGCGTGGGCATGGAGATGCTGTGCGGCGGCGCCGCTCTGGGGATCGTGGCGATCCTGGTCGGCGAGCTCGGCGACATCCACCCCGAGCGGTTCTCGACGGCGTCGCTGCTCGCGCTGGGATACCTCATCGTGTTCGGCTCGTTCGCCGGCCTCGGGTCCTACCTGTGGCTGTTGCGCAACGCCCGGACGTCGCTGGTCTCCACGTACGCCTACGTGAACCCGGTGGTCGCCGTGTTCCTTGGGTGGGCGTTCCTGTCCGAACCGATCGGCCTGCGGACCGTTGTAGCCGGGGCCATCGTCCTTGGGTCCGTCGCGCTGATCATCGCGTCGGGGGAGGCCACGCCCGCCCCGGAGGCGGCCTCAGGCGGCGAGCTCACCCAGGAGGGGCGGCCGGGCGTCGAAGGCGAGCTCGCGCTCGAGGGCGTGGGCCACCCGGAGCAGGAGGGACTCCCCCAGGACCGGCGCCGTGACCTGGAGCCCGACGGGTAGGCCCGCCTCGTCCAGGCCGGACGGGATGGAGATCCCCGGCACTCCTGCCAGGTTTGCCGGGATGGTGAACACATCGGAGAGGTACATCGCGAGCGGGTCGTCCGCCCGCTCCCCGATCCGAAAGGCGGTGGTGGGCGAGGTCGGGGACACCAGCACGTCGAACGACTCGAAGGCCTTCTCGTAGTCCTGGATGATCAGGGTGCGGACCTTCTGGGCCTGCCCGTAATAGGCCTCGTAGTAGCCCGCAGACAGCGCGTACGTGCCGAGCATGATGCGGCGCTTGACCTCGGGGCCGAAGCCGGCCCCCCGGGTCTTTGCCATCATCTCGATCGAGTCCTCGCCGGGGACCCGCAGCCCGTACCGGACCCCGTCGTACCGAGCCAGGTTCGAGGAGGCCTCGGACGGGGCGATGAGGTAGTACGCGGACAGCGCGTAGTCGGCGTGCGGGAGCGATGCCTCCCCGATCGACGCCCCGATGTCCGACAGCAGGTCCAGCGCGGACTGGACGCTCGCCCGCACGCCCGGCTGCACGCCTTCGCCGAACGCCTCCCTGACCACGCCGACCCGGAGCCCACTCACGCCCTCGTCCAGGCCCTCGGTGTAATCCTCGAGCGTCCGGTCCAGGCTGGTGGCGTCCAGCGGATCACGGCCGGCGACGGCCGACAGCAGGATCGCTGCATCACGCACGCTCCGGGTGAACGTCCCGACCGTATCGAGCGACGAGGCGAAGGCGATGAGGCCGTACCGGGAGATCAGCCCGTACGTCGGTTTCAGCCCCACCACCCCGCACAGCGACGCGGGCTGGCGGACGGAGCCTCCAGTGTCGGTCCCCAGAGCCCACACCGCCTCTCCCGCGGCCACCGCGGCCGCCGACCCACCCGACGATCCCCCGGGCACGGTGTCGAGGTCCCACGGGTTGTGCACCGGGCCGAACGCCGAGTTCTCGTTCGACGATCCCATGGCAAACTCGTCGCAGTTGGTCTTCCCCACCAGCACCGAGCCGGCCGCGGAGAGCCGGGCCCAGGGCGTGCAGTCGAACGGGGGCACATAGCTCTCCAGGATCCTCGACCCGCACGTCGTGGTGATGTCCTTCGTCGACAGGACGTCCTTCAGTGCGATCGGGATGCCGGCGGCGGACGGCGCGTCGCCCCCGGCGATCCGCGCGTCCGCCGCCGCCGCGCGCTCCAGCGCGAGCTCCGGCGTCCGCGCGAGGAACGCGCCGACCCGCTCATCCACGGCCTCCATCCGGGCCAGGCACGACTTCGTGACCTCCGCACTCGATGTCTCGCCGGCCCGGAGCTTCGCGGCCAGGTCGGCGGCGGTCAGGTCGCAGAGATCGGCCACCCTCAGCCGACCTCCGCGATCGGCGGGACCTTGAACCGGTCGCCCTCCCGCTCGGGCGCGTTTGCCAGCGCCTCCTCGCGCGAGAGCGAGGGCACCGGCTCGTCGGGCCGCAGCACGTTCGCCCGGGGGATGGCGTATGCGGTGGGTGGCACGTCGGCCGCGGCGACCTCGCCAACCTTCGCCGCGCTCTCCAGGATCAACCCCAGCTGCGCCTTCAGCCGCTCCTTCTCCTCGGCGTTGAGGTCGAGCCGGGCCAGCCTGGCCACGTGGTCGACGTCGATCTCGACGGGCATGGCCCGCCAGTCTAGTTGGGGTTGTGCGTGTCCACGTAGCCAAGCGGCGGGGTCTCGCCGGGAGCCGGCTCGTGGACCAGGCCGGGGCCCTCGTCCGCCGGGATCGGCACGTCGAGTTGGCCCGATGCCAGCAGAGAGAGCATGTCGATCCCCATCTCCACCGGATCGATCGTCCGCACGACCGACCATCGGAAGGCGCCGTCGGGCCGCTTCTCCGACAGGTCGATCTCCGTCGCCTCTGCGGCGCTGCCCTCAGCGTCGAGGACCAACCGGATCGTGGGGCGCCCCAGCGCGTGCTCGTGGTTCCGCACGACCACGCCAACCTCCCCGGTCGAGAGCTGGACCAGTGACCCGACCGGGAACAGCCCCACGAGCCGGACGAACGTTCGGACAACGCGAGGGTCGAACGATCGGCCCGCCCCCATCTGCAGGATGGCCAGTGCCTGGCGCCGCTCCTCCGGCTTTCGATACGAGCGCTTGCTGGTGATCGCGTCGAAGCAGTCGGCCACGGACACGATCCGCGACGGAAGGGAGGCCACGCGGCGACCGGAGAGCGATGGATAGCCCGACCCATCGAACGCGGCGTGGTGCTCAAGGACGACGGAGACGGCCGGGTGGAGTGGATCGCGGGTGGTGACGGCGACGAGCCCGGCCCCGTCCACCGGATGACGCTGGATCAACCGCCACTGCTCCTCGTTCAGCAACCCGTCGTGCTGGAGAACCTCCCGAGGGACCTTCACCTTCCCCACGTCGTGCAGCAGCCCGCCGATCCCCAGCGCGATCGATTGCTCGTGGGACAGGCCGATGGCCCTGGCCAGGGCGAGCGACAGGATGCAGACGTTCACCATGTGGTGGTACGTGTACTCGTCGTAGGACTTCACCGTGGTGAGGAGCAGCGCCTGCGCGGGGTCCTCGGAGATCAGCTCCGCCAGGTGCTCGATCAGGCGCACGGTCGCGTCCATGTCCGCGGGACGCCCCGCCAGCAGCCGAGCCGCCGTCTGGCGCAAGAGCTCGAGCCCGGCAGCGTAGCTCTGAAGGAGCTCGGACATACCGGAGACGTCCGCATCGGGAAGGACCGGGGTGGCGCGGTTCACACCGATCCACGCCAGCTCCTTCTCGGCTGCCTTCTCCCCCATCAGCAGCCGAAGGAGGGCATCGGCATCGGCCTGGGTCACGCCGGGGCGGAACTCGAGTGAGCGCACGCCGGCCTCGGCCATCGACTGGGCCAGGCGGTTCAGCGTGAGCGACTCCCAGGCGAGCAGGGTGGCGCCCATGTAGAAGTTGCCGTCCGTCACGAACAGGACCACGGGCCGACCCCGCACGTCGCACAGCTCACCGATCTGTCCGGTGAGGTCCGCGGTGGTCTCCATCCGCTTGGGATGCTCCCCCGGGTACAGGGCGTAGACCTGTCGTGCCGCCGAGAGCGTCCGAAGGAACTCGCGGGCCTTGACGATCTCGATGTCCGATGTGGACACGCTCATCCCCCGGCTCCCCTCGCGTCGCGGAGGAGACGGCGGGCATGCCGACGGAGCTTCCATGGCAGCCTGGGTCGGGTATCGCCCTCGCAGAGGACGCGGAGTACCTCCCGCCCCTCGCCTCCCTCGGCCAGCTCGTCGAGGGCCTGCCGGCGAAGGCCCCGATCGGTGCTGGACCGAGCGATGTCTCCAAGGGCTGCCGCGGCCTCGGGGGCGAAGATGGCCCCAAGCACGGACACGGCGGTGGGCCGAACGTCCTGGAGACCTTCCGCTGCCAACGTCCGGAGGTGGGGCACGGCCTTGACGCCACCCGCCACCACGAGAGCCTTGACTGCCTCCTTTCGAACCTGGGCCGACGGATGGCGAGCCGCCCAGACCAGCTGGTCCAGCACCTCCTCACCTCCGGCGTTGCCCAACAGATTTGCGGCGTTCCTCACCACGTACCACCGGGGATCCTCCAGCCGCGCCACCACCGGCTTCAGGTGCCCCCGCGCGACCTGGCGAAGCGCGGCCAACAGATGGGCGCGCCGTTCCCTATCCGCCTCGGCGAGCAGGTCCAGGAGCACCT
>JBIOXZ010000137.1:0-2786 GCA_044869895.1 Actinomycetota bacterium
GACGTCCTCGGCCTCACGACCTCGCTGGCCCCGGGAGGCGGGATCGGGTTCGCCATCGACATCCGAGACCTATGCTCCTCGCTGCTCAAGGGGAACTGCGGCGGCTGACCAACTTTGCAACGTCAAGAGAGAGCCAAAGGCGTTGGTCGGCATTCCCGGCGACGAGCCGGTGCTTTCGGACGCTGAACGGGGCAGCGACAGCTGACCCTCAAGCGGGTTCAGGCGTGGGGTCGGCCATACGGGAGCCCCTCGTCGTCTCGCGCCGTCCTGGGCCGGGGACCGCCGGGAATGGGCTTCAGCGGAACATCGCCTAGCTGGGTAGCGTGCTCAGCGTGCCGACGCGGCCCGAGATGGAGCACGCGCTCCGAGATCGGCTCGCCGCCTACACGCCAGCCCCCCGGGCCGAACTCCTGCACGTGCTGATGCTGCCCGACTTCGAGCGAGTCGGGATGATCGGCGAGTACTGGGGAACTCACGGACGCGGACGTTCGGCGAGCTCCTGATCGACCTCGAGGAGGATCAGTTCGCGCGACCCGTGGGCGTCGGGATGCTTCGGGAGGTGCAACGTAGACAGCGCCTCGGGCTGGATGGCGCACGGCGGCCGCGCGGCTGATCGAGGTGCTCCTGATCGGGCCGAATCTATAGCCTGTGCGGACCATGCCCGAGGCGGAGTGCACTAGGTCCGCGCCCGTCTAGCGCCACGGCCTCTCGGGGGCGATCGCTTCGCCCACGCCGTGACCTCTCGTCGATTCCACAGCCAATTCCTCGGCCGCGGGTGCTGGAAAGCTCGGCTGAGCGGCGGAATTGGTGTGCGCTGCTTGGTCACGCCGAGGAGCTCGGCGACCTCGACGCGCCTAGTCAGACTCGGGCGTTTGCGGGTCCCCTGAGCCTTCATGATTCCGTTGACGCGTTTCGAGCAACCGCTCGATCCTTTCCAGCCTCTCGGTGATCTCAGACATCTGTGGATCGACCTCTCTTTCGAGGTCCTTCTCGATGAGCAAGGACGCCAACGAGGCAGCAAGGAGCCCGAACAGACCGATGCCGAGGATCATCACGCCGGCGCCGATGGCTCGACCGATCGGCGTGACGGGGAACCGGTCTCCGTACCCCACGGTGGTGATGGTCGTGACCGCCCACCACAAACCGTCCGGGATCGAGTTGATGTTGCGGTCGGGACTCGCCTCCTCGATCGTGGCTACGAGCAGGCCGGAGCCGACGACCACCACTATCGCGATGAGCAGCGTGTAGCCGAGCTTGTGCCGCTTCAGAACGTCTTGGACGGCGTCGACGGCACGGAGCAGGACCACCATTCCCCGTGTGGCGCGGAGGAGGGCCAAGCCGCGCGCGGAGCGGAGGATCCGAAGGGGTCGAAGGAACGGGATCAGTACGAAGAGCAGGTCGATCACGTTGTGAGAGACGAAGCGCCCCTTGCTGGGGGCTAGGTACAGGCGGATGCCGTACTCGAGTACGAAAGCCATCCAGATCAGCCAGTCGATCGCGTAGAAGGTCGTCTCGACTGCCGGTGACAGGTCCACAAGCAGCGGCGCCACCAGAAGGGGGATGATCGCGAGGGCCCGGGGCCATCATCGGCCACGCGGTCTGACGCTCGAACCGATCGAGCGCTTCCTGAGACCGAGCCATCGTCGGGCGTTCTTGTATGCCGGTCGGGAGGGGGGCGTCAAACCGGGCCGCCGGGTTGATTGGGCAAACCGCCGGCGCGCCGTGCGGCGCGGGCTGCCGGCGTCGAGTGCGTCGTCGAGGGGTGCCATTCATGGCCGTTCGGCCGTTGTGCCGGTCAGATCGTGGGTGCCATCGTGAGCGCCATGAGAACGAATGAACCGCTCCGCTCGCCGTGGGGGATTGCTCTCTTCGGGTTCAGCTTGGTCATCCTCCTGGTGGGGATCGTGGCGACATTTCTTCTCGCTGTGAAGGTTTGGGCATGGACGACGCACCCTTGCCTGTCAAGGTGTTGCTGCCACTCGAGGCCGCTCTGATGATGATCGGGGGCCTCTGCTTCATGGCCTTATGCGTCCGCTCGCAGGTCCATGGCTTCCTGCCGCGCCCACGACACGGCGTTCTCGCGATCGGACCGCCGAGGTCAATCGCGATCTCGCTCGTCCTCTCATACGCCGGGATATGGATCTTCGTGGTTGGAGCGATGGTCGGGCTCGTGGATCTCCTTTACGGCGGCCACACCCCGCGCATGGGGTTCTGGCTAGTCGTGCTCGCGCTCTGCGCGCTCGTATGGATGAGCTACGTACTCCTTAGGCTGGGCCGAATCCGCTTCGTCGCTGACGGCTGGGGCCTCCGATGGGAGAACCCTCTTTGGCCATCAGGAACACAGCTTCCGTGGGAAGAGATCGCGAGGATGGAGCTGCGCGGCTCCCTGTTGCTCTCGATGCGCATGGTGTTCATCTGTCATCGGTTCTAAAACGATATGAAGTCGAGTCGATCGTCGGCAAATGATATTCACCGTCCGACAGCCATAACCCTGGGAGATGTGCGGGACGAGGCGTCTTAAGGTACGGCCTATTCGGCGGCCCCTCCTTCGTGGAAGCGTGGGTTATTTTTCCGGGGGATCAGACTGGGCGACGACGTCCTCTCGGATCCTCGCGACGAGACCAGATCCAACGAACAGTCAATCAGCTCGGGCGGGGTCCGGGTTACGGATCAGAGCGACGTTGCGCAGGAACGAGGCGACGTGTCCATGGACCAGACCTCCGGGGACGATCGTGGCACCTGCCACGTCGTCCGGGTCGGGGATCGGCTCGCCCACCGGCACACCG
>JBIOXZ010000138.1:0-33174 GCA_044869895.1 Actinomycetota bacterium
GAACCTGGCAGACGCGCCGGACTTAGGATCCGGTGCCCGAAAGGGCGTGGGGGTTCAACTCCCCCCTCTCGCACCGATCTGACATACCGAATGAAGGAGATACACGACGCCGTCGCGATCGCGAGCCCTTCGCACACTCGAGGAAGAGCACGAGTCAAGCTCGCGAAACGGCTTCGGGACGAGGACTTCGAGCGCCCGGCCACGATCGGCGGGGGCGACTGGTCGGCCAAGGATCTCCTTGGCCATCTCACCTCATGGGAGGAACACGACCCTCGACGCCTTGAACGCGTGGCGGAGAGGAGAGCCGGCTCCCGTCCAGCGGGCGCTCCGCGCTCACGGCCTGAACGCCGTGAACGCTGAGAACGTGGCGGCCGATCGGGACCGATCATCTGCCACCCTCCGACGCCGGTTCGACGACATCCATCGACGTCTGGTGGCCGAGATCCGCTCGATGCCCGACGCCACATGGGACGCCCCGCCCAGCACCCGGTCGCGTCGGTCGCTCGGTCACGTGCTTGGCGGGATCGTCGGCGGGCCGGGCGGGCCATTCACCCATGCCTCGGCCCACCTCCCCCACCTCCGGGCCTACGTGGAGTCGGTCACGGACCCTGGTCGACCAACTCCTTGAGCGCCCGGAACGCCCGGCCGCGATGGCTGATGCGGTCCTTCTCCTGCGGCGGGAGCTCCGCCATGGTCTGCTCCCACCCGGCCGGGACGAAGATGGGGTCGTACCCGAAGCCGCCGGTCCCCCGGGGCTTCGACACAAGCGACCCCTCGCACGTCCCTTCGGCCCACACCTCGCGGCCGTCGGGCCAGGCCAGAACGGCCACGCACCGGTACCGGGCCGTCCGTCCCGCCGCGGGAACGCCGGCCACGGCGCGGATCAGCATCCGGAGATTCTGCTCATCGGTGGCCTGCTCCCTGGCGTACCTCGCCGAGCGAGGCCCCGGGGCGCCGCCGAGCGCGTCGACCTCGATGCCCGAGTCATCCGCCACGGCGGGGACGCCGAGGCTGTCGGCCACCGCGCGCGCCTTCAACCGCGCGTTCTCGAGATAGGACGTTCCGGTTTCCTCGACATCGGGCCACTGACCCTCGTGTTCATCCGCGGTGATCCATCCCACGGGCCAGTCGGCGCAGATGGAACGGATCTCGCGGATCTTGCCGGGGTTCCGGGAGGCGATGGCGATCCGGTCGGGGAAGCTCACCCGCCGAGCACGTGCCGCTGCATCTCGGTGAGCTGCTGGATGCCGGTCTCGGCCAGATCCACCAGCGCCGCGAGCTCCTGGCGCGAGAACGGTGTGCCTTCGGCCGTGCCCTGGATCTCCACCAACCTCCCCGAGCCGGTCATCACCACGTTGAAGTCGACGTCGGCGACCGCGTCCTCCTCATAAGAGAGATCGAGCACGGGCCGGCCTCCCACCATCCCCGCCGAGACGGCCGCGACGCTGTCGGTGAGGACCTCCGTGGCGATCGCCCCGCGCTCTTCGAGCGCGCGCAGCGCGAGGGCGAGCGCGAGGTAGCCGCCGGTGATCGACGCCGTGCGCGTCCCCGCGTCGGCCAGGAGCACGTCGCAGTCGATCCAGAGCGTGCCTTCACTCAGTTTGGCCAGGTCGGTCACCGCCCGAAGCGACCGGCCGATCAGCCGCTGGATCTCCTGGGTTCGGCCGGACGGCCGGCCCTTGCCCACCTCGCGCGAGGTTCGCTCCGCCGTCGCCCGGGGAAGCATCGAGTACTCGGCCGTCACCCATCCCTTCCCCGTGCCCTGGAGGAACCGCGGTGACCGCTCTTCGAACGAGGCGGCGACCAGCACCTTGGTCCGCCCCATCTCGAGCAACACCGAGCCCTCGGCCCACTCCTGATAGCCGAGCTCCACCTTGACCGGCCGAAGATCTGCCGGCCCCCGGCCGTCGGGACGCTCGTTCACTTCCCCACCTGGCGCCGCAGGCCCTCGGTCGCGAGCTCGATCGGCCCGTCGAACTCCTCGGCGGCCTGGGCCCGCGAGACCTCCCTGTCGGAGGTGGGCCAGATGTGCGTGAGCATGAGCAGGCCCACTCCGGCTTCGCGGGCGTACGCCGCGGCCTGGCGGGCGGAGAGGTGGAACGGGAGGAGCTTGTCCTCATCCTGCCAGGTGGCCTCGGACAGGAGCACGTCCGCGTCGCGACCGAGGTCCTCGACCTTCGACGTGGGCCCGGTGTCGCCGGTGTACGCCAGCGCGGTGCCATCGGTCTCGAGCCGGAACCCCAGCGCCACCAGCCCGAGGTGCGACATCGGCTCGGTTCGGACCCTGAACGGGCCGACCTGGAACCGCTCGCCCGGCGACACCTCGTGCCAGTCGAACGCGTCACGCATCGTCCTCCGGCTCTCCTCGGAGACCAGCTCCTCGGCCCTTGCCGGGAATCCCGATGGGGCGTACACGGGGAGGTGCGGGTCGCCGAGCCCGCCGTAGTGGCGGGCATAGAAGCACGGGTACAGATCGACCATGTGGTCGGGATGCTCGTGCGAGATGAGGATGGCGTCGATCTCGGGGAGCTCGATGTGCCGTTGCAGGTTGGCCAGGGTCCCGGTGCCCGCGTCGACCCAGAGGTTGAACCGGTCATGGCGTACCAGGTAGCCGCTGGTGGCCGTCCCGGGTTCGGGCCACGTACCGCTCGCGCCGAGGACGATCAGCTCCACGAGCCATCTCCCACTGGCTGAACGGCTACCGCATCGATCGAGCCCACGCCGGGACCGAGGAAGTGCTGTGCCACCGACCGGAATCGATCAGGATCGCCGGTGCACAGGAACTCGTGCCGGGGCTCGGCTCGCCGCCCCGTCAGCAGATCGAGCGATCGGAGGGTGGCGTAGACGTCCTTGGCCGTCTCCTCCGCCGAGGAGACCAGCACGACGTCCTCCCCCATCACCATCTGGATGAGCCCCGACAGCATCGGATAGTGGGTGCATCCCAGGATCAGTGTGTCCACCCGCTGATCCGCAAGCGGCGACAGGTACGCGCGCGCGGCTGCGAGAAGCTCGTCGCTCGAGGTGTCGCCGTCCTCGACGTGCTCGACGAACGCGGGGCACGGCCGGGAGAGCAGGTCCACAGAGGCTCCGGTCGCCGCGACCGCGCGGTCGTAGGCCCCGCTCGAGATGGTCGCCACCGTCCCGATGACGCCGATCCTGCCGTTGCGGGTGGCCCGGACGGCGGCTCGCGCGCCGGGGTCGATCACGCCCACCACGGGGAGGATGGCCGCGTCGGTGACGTCACGGATCGCGGCGACCTCGATCGAATTGCACGCCACCACGAGGATCTTCACGTCCCTCGACACGAGGTAGTCGGCGATCTCCAGGGCATAGGTCCGGATCTCAGAAAGCGACTTCGGGCCGTAGGGGAACCTTGCGGTGTCGCCCACGTACACGATCGGTTCGTACGGCAGCAGGTCCAGGACCGCCCGGGCCACCGTCAGCCCTCCGACCCCGGAGTCGAACACGCCGATCGGGCGGCTATCGGGCATCGGCTACCACCATAGGGTTTCCGAGACGGTCTTCTCGGCCCGCTCCAGCTCCGCGGCCCAGGCCTCCGTCGACAGGTACTTCCATCCTCCGTCCGGGAGCAGGCAAACGATATCCCCCCGCTCGATCTCCGCGGCGATCCGCTGGGCCACCGACAGGACGGCCCCCGAGGAGATGCCGGCGAAGATGCCCTCCTTCTCGGTCAGCTCCCGAGTGGCCCGAAGGGAGTCGGACGAGTTGACGAGGAACTTCCGGTCCAGCACGGATGGGTCGAAGATCGGAGGGATGAACCCCTCGTCGAGGGATCGAAGGCCGTACACCATGTCGCCGAGCTCCGGCTCCGCTGCGATCACCTTGATCCCGGGCTCGTGCTCGTGGAGGCGACGCCCGACGCCGGTGAGCGTGCCGCCGGTCCCCAGCCCCGCCACGAAGTGGGTCACCTCCGGGAGGTCGCGGACGATCTCGGCGCCCGTGCCCTCGTAGTGGGCAAGCGCGTTCGCCGGGTTCCCGTACTGGAATGGCATGTAGTACCGGTCGTCGCGGGCCAGCGCCCTCGCCACCTCGATCGAGCCGTTCGTCCCCTGGTCGCCCGGGGAGTAGACGATCTCGGCGCCGAACAGCTCGAGCAGGCGGATCCGCTCTTCGCTCGCATTGTCCGGGATGACCACGGTGAGTCGATGCCCCATCCGTCGGGCCACCATGGCAAGCGCGATGCCGGTGTTCCCCGACGTCGGCTCGAGGATGGTCTTTTCCGGCGCGAGCTCCCCCGACGCAAGCGCTGCCTCGATCATCCGTTTGGCGATGCGGTCCTTCAGCGAACCACTCGGGTTCTGCCCCTCGAGCTTGCCCCACAGCCGAACGCCCGGCTTCGGGCTCATCGCCGGTAGGCCAACGAGGGGGGTCTCGCCGATGGCCTCGAGGATGTCTCCGTAACGCACGCGCTCGATTATCCCAGCGGGCGGGCAACCACCGGACGAAGGCACCCCGCAGGCGGCCTACGCTCGGCCGCCGGCCACCGAGGGCAGGATCGAGACCGTGTCCCCTTCGTTCACGCTGGTTTCGAGCGCACCGAGGTACCGCACGTCCTCGTCGTTCACGTAGACGTTGATGAACCGGTGGAGGCCACCGTCGTCGGCCACGATGTTCTTCGTGATGCCCGGGTATCGGGATTCCAGGTTGGCCAGGAGGTCGCGAAGCGTCGTGCCCTCGGCGTCCACCAGGGCCTCGCCGCCGGCATGCTTGCGCAGGATCGTGGGGAGCTTCACGCGCACCGACATCCTCGTCGTCACTCCTTCTGCTAGCTACGCGGTGGTGGAGGCCCCGTGTTCGGCCTCCGGCGGGGCCTCTCCGGGCACGAGGCCGCAGAACGCCTCGTAGTCGATGAGCTCGGTGATGGTCGGTTCCTTACCGCACACCGGGCAATCGGCATCCCACCGGACGCGCACGGTGGCGAAGTCCATGGCCTGGGCGTCGAAGAGCAGGAGGCGGCCGATCAACGGCTCACCCACGCCCGTGATTAGCTTGATGGCCTCCGTGGCCTGGATGCTCCCCACGATGCCGGGCAGCACGCCGAACACGCCACCCTCCGCGCACGAGGGAACGGTGCCCGGCGGCGGCGGCTGTGGAAACAGGCACCGGTAGCACGGCGCCTCGTGGCCCGGCATGAACACCGTGGCCTGTCCGTCCCACTGGTAGATCGACCCATAGACGAGGGGTTTGCCCAGCATCTGTGTTGCGTCGTTCACCAGGTACCGCACGGGGAAGTTGTCGGTCCCATCCACGACGACGTCCCACGGGTCCAAGATCTCGAAGGCGTTGGACGAAGACAGGATGGTGTCGTACGGAACGATCTCGATGGTCGGGTTGATGGCCTGGAGCCGGTCCACGGCGCTCGCCACCTTCGGCCGACCCACATCGGGGGTCGAGTGCAGGATCTGCCGCTGGAGGTTGGACTCGTCCACCCGGTCGAAGTCCAGGATCCCGAGCGCGCCCACCCCCGCTGCCGCCAGGTACATCGCCACCGGAGAACCCAGGCCGCCGGCCCCGATCACCAGGACCTTCGAATCGAGCAGCTTGCGCTGGCCCTCCCCCCCGATCCCGGGCAGGATGATGTGACGGGAGTATCGGCGGACCTGATCCTCGGTGAACCCCGGGCTCATCGGATCGTCAGCTCCTCCTCGACGACCTCGCCGTCGGTGATGCGGAAGACCCGGACCACCGGGTTGTCCCGGTCGGACAGTGACACCAACACGTAGAACACATCAGGGTAGAACGGCTGCACCCACCGGGCCCGGTCACGATCGGTCTCCGAGGGGTAGGCCTCTGTGTGCGTGTGCGTGTGGTAGATGCCCCACAGCTCGGAGCCCGTCTCCTCGATCTCCTTCGTCACCCGCAGCTGCTCGACGGGGTCGAGCCGGTAGGACATGGGGCTCTCGTCCATGTTCCGCATGGTGAACACCTTCACGGCGTTTCCGTCGGTCCCCGCGATCAGGCCACAGGCCTCATTGGGGAGGTCCCGCAGCCCGTGTTCGACGATCTCCTTGGCGAAGAGGGTGTCGAGCTCGACCATTGCAACAGCGATAACTGTAGCAGCGGGCCCCTATTCCCTGAATCGCCGTTCAGTCAGCCGTGAGCTTTCCCTCGACCGCGATGTGGCCGGGCTCACCCTCTTCGGTGAGGCCGATCTCCACCGCCTGAACCCCCCGTGCGACCAGGCGAAGCCGCATGTCCTCCGGGTCGGCGGCGGCGATCAGGAGTCCGCCGGAGGTCTGGGCATCGGCCAGGACCAGCTGCTCGGGCTCGGTGAGCTCCCCCCAATCCACGAAGGGCTGGAGGTAGGCGTGGTTGCGGCTGGTGCCGCTCGGTACGACGTCCCCCTCTGCTAGGTCCAGGACCTCGGGAAGGACGGGGACGGCGCCTGCGAAGACCGACGCGGCCACGCCCGAGGCGGCCAGCATCCTGTGGAGGTGCCCGAGGAAGCCGAAACCTGTGACGTCGGTGGCGGCGCGTGCATCGCCCTCCACCATGGCCGCCGACGCGTCGGCGTTCAGCGTGGTCATCACCTCGACGGCGGCCTTCACCTGGAGGTCGGTGGCCATCTGCCGTTTGATCGCGGTGGTGATGATGCCCAGGCCGAGCGGCTTGGTCAGGAACAGGGCGGCTCCGGCCGGCGCCGTGGAGTTCCGCACGATCCGCTCGACGGGCACGAACCCCACGGCCACCATGCCGTACTTGGGCTCGGGATCGGTGATGGAGTGGCCGCCCACCACCGCGACTCCGGCCTGCTCCGCCACGTCCTGCCCCCCCTGCATCACCCGAGCCAGCAGATCGAGGGGGAGGTCGTCCACCGGCCAGCTCGTCAGGTTGAGGGCCATGACCGGGGAGCCGCCCATCGCGTACACGTCGCTGAAGGCGTTCGCCGCAGCGATGCGACCCCAGTCGTACGCGTCGTCCACGATCGGGGTGAAGAAGTCGACCGTGGCGACGAGCCCTCGGCCGTCTGGTAGCAGGTACACCGCGGCATCGTCACCGGTCTCGGCGGAGACGAGCACCTCCCTGGGCATGGCCGGGGCCTCGAGCTGACCCAGCACCTCGTCCAGATGGGCCGGTCCGAGCTTGCAGGCGCAGCCGGCACCATGGCTGAACGTGGTGAGCCGCACGTCCTCGCGCATGAGCCGAGGATACCGCCGGCCAGTCGTACCAGATGCCACACTCCCTGCCGTGCGAACGGCGGTGGTCGGCCACGTGGAGTGGATCGAGTTCGGCCGGGTGGATCACGTACCGAAGGCCGGGGAGATCGTCCACGCCACCGAGTGGTGGGAGGAGCCGGCGGGGGGCGGGGCGGTGGCAGCGGTCCAGCTTCACAAGCTGTCCGGCGACTGCACGTTCCTCACCGCACTGGGAAGGGACGCCGTCGGCAAGCGCGCGCACCTGGAACTCGAATCCCTCGGGCCACGGGTCGAGGCGGCGAGGCGGAACGAGCCGACCCGCCGCGGCGTGACGTTCATCGACGCGACCGGCGAGCGGACCATCACCACCCTCGGCGAGCGGCTGGAGCCGCACGCCGAGGATCCCCTTCCGTGGGACGAGTTGGCCTCAGTGGACGCCCTGTTCCTGACCGCCGGGGACGTTCCGGCGGTCCAGGCAGCCCGCAGGGCACGGGTCCTGGTGGCCACCGGTCGCGTGATGGGCTTGCTGGCCGCGGCCGACGTGCCGCTCGACGCCCTGGTCGGCAGCGGACGCGATCCCTCCGAGCGGCTCGACCCCTCGGTCCTGTCCCATCGGCCGCGCCTGCTCGTTCGAACCGCCGGCATGGAGGGCGGCTCGTTCGAGACCGCCGACGGCGCCTCGGGCACGTACGATGCGGTCCCGGTCCCCGGGCCACTGGTGGACACGTACGGCGGAGGCGACAGCTTCGCCGCCGGGCTCACGTTCGCCCTGGGCGCCGGGTACGCCGTCCCCGAGGCCCTGCGCCTGGCGGCGACGTGCGGGGCGTGGTGCGTGGCCGGCCGGGGGCCCTATCAAGCTCAGCTCACCGCGGCCGATATCCACTGACAGCGGAGGGCAGGTGCCGGACCGAGTTCGGCTGACCCCGCGATCCTTCGAACCTCGAGGAGGGTGGGTGGACAGGAGCCGCTGCCCCTGGTGCGGGACGGACAACGATCCGGGCCAGGCCTCCTGCGCGTCCTGCGGCACCCGTCTCGTTCCCATCCAGGAAGGCGAGGCCGGCTGGGGGGCGCCACCGGAATCGGTCATGCCGGTTCCGCCGCGATCCACCGCGGGATCGTCGGTCCCACCCGAGCCTGCCGGGTCACCGCGATCCGAGAGCTGGGGGGCCGGCCCGGATCCCGGCACCCCTCCGGTCCCGGCGGCGCCCTCTGGTGTCCTCCACAACACCGCCGCGGTCCCGCCACAGTCGCTTCCCATGCCGAGCTGGCCACCCACGACCACGTGGCCCGGCTCGGCGCCGAAAGCACGCGGATCGATGGCCGGCCCGTTGTGGGCGGGCATCGTCCTCGTGGTCTTGGTCACCTTGGGCTTCCTCCTCGTTCAGAGGTTGCAGTCCGGAATCACCTTCCCCGACACGATCGCCGGGTATCAGCATGACGAGTCACAGATCGCCGAGGCGGCGACGGAGTTCATGGAGAAGACCCTGAAGAGCGTGGGGGTCGAGGCCAAGGCCGCGATCTACGGAGACATCTCCACGACCGGCTTCATGGTCATCGCGTTCGAGACCGATGGCTCGCCTCTCCCGGGCGGCCTCGAGGACTTCGCCACCGGCTTCGGCGCCTCGAGCGGCGGCTCGGTCGACACGGGCCAGGCCATAACCGAGACCAGGGACGGCGTGACCTACCGGTGCGCGGCGATCATCCTGGACCGCCCGACCACCATCGGCGACCCCCGGGCCGTGTGCGTGTGGAACGATCAGGACACGGGTGGGTTCGTCATCGACGCCGTCTCGTCCAACACGACGGCCGCCATGGACCTCGCCTCCCAGGTCCACGACAGCGTGGGCTAGCCCGGAACCTCACGGGCTCCCGTTCTCCCAATGGTGGTCTCGCACGTGCTGTGCGGCCGCCACCGTGTCCGGCCCGAGCGTTCGATCCCTGCCGGGAAGGTGCTTTCGGATATCCGCCAGCTCGCGCCGGGTGAACTCGCACCTCGTGGTGACCGGATCAACGCCGTACAGCCGGGCCCCGTTCAGCCCCAGGATCTTCCCCTTGAGCTCCTTGGTCAGCCGGGGGTAGCCGTACCGCTCCTGGAGCTCGTCGCTGATGTGGAACGACCGCAGGGCCTGGATCTGATCCTGGGGCGAGCCGTAGAACAGGCAGTCGGTCCCCCAGACCACGTTGTCCTCCCCCACGTACCGGAGGAGCTTGCCCAGGACGTGCGCGGCCTGGTCGGGGGCCCGGAACACGCTCCACCAGGTCGACCCGAGCTCGGCGTAGACGTTCTCGTTCGGACCGATCCCCGCCCGCTTCAGCGAGGACACCAGGCGGTTGATCCCGACGTCAGCGGTGGCCGCCGTGTAGGGACCCTCGGGACCGCCGGCCTCGTAGCCCGAGTGGTACACGACGAAGTCGACGTCGGGATGGCGCCTGGCTGCGGGACCGATGTCGACCGGCGAACCGAATCTGCTGGTCCTGGAGAATCCCTTGTGCGCGCAGATCCGAGGGATCCCGAGCTCGACCGCCTTGCGGATGAACGCCTCCCCCACCTTCGGCACGCCGCGTTCGTGGTCGTCGAGCCACCAGGCGTTCCCGTCGTGCTGGAAGACGTCCGGGAAGTGAGTGAACGTCTTCCACGCCACGATGGGGTACGTGCGCGTCAAGTCCTCCATGGCATCGAGGTTCGCCCGCAGCGGCCCGACGTTGGGCAGCGCCTGGCCGTGGAGCAAGACGCGGTCGTCGCGGCACAGCCCTTCTGCCACCCTGCGGGTCTCGGCCATGACCTTGGCTGAGAGTGGGCTCCCCTCCGGATAGATCGGGAGCGCCGACAGGACCAGCATCGACGTGTCGCTCCGCAAGAACATCAGCTCCATGAAGTGATCGATCGAATAGCAGGTCCGCGGATCGTCCTCGCCGCAGTACTGCTGGGGGAACCGCGTCCAGAAGTCCTGGCCGTTCAGAACGGGGTTCAGGTCGTACTCGAGCAGATGACCCTGGATGTCGAACACGAACTCCTCGCCGCCGATCGCGCCGTTCGCGGCATCGGGCTCGGTCGTGGCCTCGGGCGGGATGGAGTACCCGCCACCCGGGGTCGCGCCGGGCGAGCCGGACACGTGGCGCACCGCCTCGCGGGTGCACGCGTCGAGCACGAGGAGGGTGGTGGCCGCCCCGCACACGGAGAGGAGGAACTCGCGCCGGCTCATCCCCAGCCGCTTGGCGTTTCGCTCGCACTCCTCGCTGGCCCGCCGGACGGTCTCTCGCATGACCGGCGAGAGGGGCTGCGGATCGTACTCGCCGTTCGAGCACGGCCCGAACTTGATCGGGAGCCCAGGGTCCTCTTCGCGCCAGCCCGCCACGGTCCAAGGGTAGACTGCGCGGACCCGGCAGGGGTTCCGCGGAGAGCTACTCGGTCTCCTCCGGCAGTGCGGAGCCGATCGCGTGATGCCCCCCGTCGACGTGGAGGATCTCCCCGGTGATCCCCGAGGCCCAGTCCGACAGCAGGAACACCGCGGCCTTCGCCACCGGGGTGGGGTCGCCGGTGTCCCATCCGAGGGGCGCGCGCTCGCCCCACCCGTCGGCGAGCGCGTCGAACCCCGGGATGCCTTTGGCCGCGATCGTTCGAAGCGGGCCGGCCGAGACCAGGTTCACTCGGATCCGGTGCCGGCCGAGGTCGCGCGCCAGGTAGCGCGCGACCGACTCGAGCCCCGCCTTGGCCACGCCCATCCAGTCGTAGAGGGGCCAGGCCACCGAGGCGTCGAAGTCAAGGCCCACGACGCCGCCCCCGTGCTCACGCATCAGCGGCAGCATCCCCACGGCGATGGCCTTCAGCGAGTACGCGCTTGTCTGGATCGCCGCTTGGACGCTCTCCCACGGTGTGTTCAGGAAGTTGCCGCCGAGCGCGTCCCGCGGGGCGAACGCGATCGCGTGCAGGAATCCGTCGACCCGTCCCCATCGCTTCGCCAGGTCGTCGCCCACCACCTGGATGTGGTCGGGGTTGTTTGCGTCCATCTCCAGCACGTCCACCGGTTGCGGCAGCCGCTTGGCGCTCTTTTCGGTGAGGCTCATGGCCCGGCCGAACGAGGTGAGGACGAGCTCCGCGCCCTGCTCCTGGGCAGCCTCCGCTACCGCGTACGCGATGCTGTCTCGCGTCAGCACGCCCGTGATCAGGAGCCTCTTGCCCTCGAGCAGCATCCGTCCCTCCCGCGACCCGGACCGGATGCTAGCCCCTCGCGAGCTGAGGCGCCCTCGCTCGCCCTCGGTGGCCGAAACGTCGTGTCGGCCTGCGGGACTAGGATGAGGCCATGAAGGGCGACCGCGTCGAGATCGTGATCGACATCGGGACCGGCGTGCAGACATTCGAGATCGACGCGAGCAAGTCCGGCCGGCACGTGGAGGTCACCACCTCCCGCGGGGTCGTGGAGGTAGCCGAGGTCACCCGAACCGGCAAGACCGTGCGGAGCGGCCGGTTCATGTCCGACCGTGTCGTGGCTCTCGTGGAGCACCCCGCCGAGTCCCCACGCCGCCGCCGGGGCCAGCGCGTCACGCGGGGCCAGTCAGCGCTGCTCTGATCGGGGGGACTTCGTCGCCTTCAGCGAGTACATGAGGGGCATCCTCCCGTCGAGCTCGCCCGGCATCCACCACCGCCCGTCCCGCTTCTCTAGGAACGGGACCTCCCATTCCACGAACGGCCACTCGTGGAGGAACTCGATCCGCAGGCCGGCCCGGGCAAGCGCGGTGACGATCTCGCCCAGGCCGTGGTTCCAGCTGTACTCCATCTCCGTCCTCACCTCGGCGGTGGGATCCGCGTAGGAACCTCGTACTTCGATCGCCACCGGCTGCTCGTGCTCCCAATAGGGGAACTTCAACGTGAAGTCCTCCTCGTACGCCCACAGGATGGGGTGCGCCTCGGTCACGTAGAGGAACCCACCTGGCCTGACGAAGCGCGCCACGACGTCTGCCCATGGGCGGATCCTCGGCAGCCAGCAAAGCGCCCCCCGCGACGTGTACACCACGTCGAAATCCTCGTCGAGGTGCGTGGGGAGCTCGTAGACGTCCGATCGGATGAAGGACGCGTCGAGGCCGAGCTCGGCCGCCACGCCGGTCGCCAGCTCGATGGCCCGCTCCGAGAAGTCAATGCCGGTGACGGTTGCCCCCAAGCGTGCCCACGAGAGCGAATCGATGCCGAAGTGGCATTGGAGATGCAAGAGGGACTTGCCGGCGACGTCCCCGACCTCCTCGATCTCGTAGTCACGAAGCCGGACGCCGCCCAGCTTGAAGTCCTCGAGGTCGTAGAAGCCGCTCCGGGCGTTGATCTCGGCCCACTCGTCCCACAGCGCTCGGTTCGACGCGAGGTGCTCGTCCATTCCGCCAAGGATGGCAGACGGCCTGAAGCTCGGTCACGCCGGGGCTCAGCGGGTGGAGCGGAGCCGACCAAGCTTCGACCAGTCGGCGGGCCGGGTGATGGGGAACGTGTAGTAGCTCCCTCCGATGGCCCGCCGTCCCCGGACCGCGTCGACGAACCCCGCGGTCTCCTCCTTCGTCGCGTCGCCGCCGATCCCGCCGATCACATGGATGGCGACGGCCCGGTCCTCGGTCTGCTGCCGGATGATGTCGATGTTGCCGGCGGTGTACCAGCGCGCGCCGAACCTTCCGCTGACCCGGAACGTGAAGTACGTCATCGGCAGGAACACGTCGTACACATCTGCCAGTCGCCGATAGGGGAAGTGCGGCCAGTACAGCACGTCGGCCTGGAGCCGGCGAGGTGAGGGGATGATGGCGCCGAGCGCGTAGCTTCGACCCATGGCCGCCCGGAGCCGTTCCGACAGCGACAGGAGTCGTCGGGTCCTCCGTACTGGGCGGTCGACCGCGTCGGATTCGATGTCGAGCGCGAACGAGTCGAACCCGTTCCCCAGCGGCGTCCGATAGCGGATCGCGCCGAGCGCTCGGTGGACGTCGAGGGCTAGGTCCCGGAGGCCGGGCAGGTACCAGGCCACAACCGAGATCCCGTTGCGGTGCGCCGCGTCGAGGAACCGCCTGACACCGTCGGGGAACACCATCATCCGGCCCCGGCTGAAGTTCGAGGTCTCCAGGTACAGCGTCTCGACCCCGCGGGTTCGCATGCGCCGGATGGCCGTCCCCGGATGTCTCCAGGCGACGTCGTAGATGTCGATCCACGTCCCCAGTCCCCGATAGACCTCGAGGGAAGCGCGGCCACTGGCGGCCCTCGTCGGATGCGTCTCGGCCGATCCCGGCGGCAGCCCGAGCAACCGCCCCGCTCCATCCGGCGTGACCGGGCCCCCGCCGCCGGTGAACAACCAGACCACGATGCCGAGCAGCACGAAGAGGGCGGCGATCCTGATTCCCCTGGTTGCGGGCATGGCCCAAGAGGTTACGGCCGAAGTGGACCGAAGTCCCATACGCGGTCGAATTAGGATGTGATCTGCCGGGTCGGAAAGTGGGAAGGGAAGGGAAGCCAATGGGTGGTGAGGTCGATCGCGCGCGTGCACTGGTCGACGACTACTGGGAAGGGGTGATCGAGGCCGATCCGCTCCTCGGAACCCTGGTCGGCGACGAGCGGTTCGACGATCGGCTGCCCGATCCGAGCGAAGTCGGGCGATCCAAGCGGGAGGCCATGCACCGGCGGGCCCTGAAACAACTCGAGGCCCTCGATCGAGACGTTCCCGATGTCGGCGTTCGGACGTCGCTCGACATGCTCGAGGCCATCGCCCTTCGCGACCTGGCCGAGATCGACCATCGCCTGGACCGGCTCCGGGTGGTCAGCCACCTGTGGGGTCCGGGACAGCTGTTCGGCGAACTCGGCTCGCTTCAGCGGGCCGACACGCCGGAGCGCCTCGATCGGTACCTGGCCCGTCTGGACGCCGCCCCCGACTTCTTCCGGGCGGTGAACGATGTGGTGCGGGAGGGCGTCCGGGCCGGAGTGACGGCACCTCGGGTCGTGGTCGAGCGGTCGGTGGCTCAGGTCGAGCGGCTGATGTCGACGCCGCCGGAGACGTCGCCGGCGGTGATGCCGGTTCCGGAAACGGATGCCGCCGGTCGGGACCGCGTCGCCGACGAGCTCCGCCGAACGGTGATGCCCGCGCTCGAGACCTACCTCGAAGCGCTCCGCGACTACCTTCCGCACGCCACGGAGACCATCGGCCTGTTCGCGCTGCCCGGAGGCGACGCCATGTACGCGGCGGAGATCCTGTCGTGGACCACGCTTCCCCTGGAAGCTAGGCAGGTCCACGACCTCGGCCTGGAGGACCTCCAGCGGATCCAGGAGGAACGGATCCTGTGCGCCGAGCGCTTGGGCTCCGCGGATCCGGCCGCCGTGACCGCCGAGCTGAACGCAGACGGCCGCAACACGATCGGCGGGAAGGACGAGCTGGTCCGGCTGGCCGAGGATCAGGTCAATCGGGGATGGGAGGCGGCACCCCGGTTCTTCGGCCGCCTCCCCAAGAACAATTGCGAGGTCCGCCCGGTCGAGGAGTTTCGCGAGGCCGACATGCCGTTCGCGTTCTACCAGCCGCCCTCCGAGGACGGGTCGCGGCAGGGGATCTACTACGTGAACGGGTTCGAGCTCGAGAGTCGGCCGCGGTATCACCTGGCGACCACCACGTACCACGAGGCCAACCCGGGCCATCACTTCCAGATCGCCATCGAGCAGGAGATGGGCGACCGGCCGAGCATCAAGCGGTTCGGCGGGCTCCTGGCCGGTGCGGCGTTCGCCGAAGGCTGGGGCCTGTACAGCGAACGCCTGGCCGACGAGATGGGGCTGTTCCTGGACGACGTGGAGCGCCTGGGCATGCTCGACGCCCAGGCCCACCGGGCGGCCCGGTTGATCGTCGACACCGGGATCCACGCGTTCGGGTGGTCCAGGGAGCAGGCCATCGAACAGCTCGAGGAGGCGGCCGTGCCCAACGTCGACGCGGTGATCGAGACGGACCGGTACATAACGCTGCCGGGGCAGGCACTGGCGTACAAGATCGGGCAGTTCGAGATCGAGCGGCTCCGAGCGGAGGCCACCAAGGCGGTGGGTGACGGCTTCTCGCTTTCGGATTTCCACGACCGACTCCTGGCGCTGGGCTCGCTCCCGCTCCGTGCGCTCCGCAGGGAGCTCGAGACGGCCTAACCGGCCGGCTTCGGCTTGACCGCCTTCAGGAGCAGGTAGTCGACCAGGCCCCGACGCCACAGGAGCTCCACCTGCGAGAGCAGAACGCGGGAGCCCAGCCGCATCGCTAAGGGGGCCGCTCCTCTCTCGATGGCGAGCCGCCGACGGACGAACGCGAGCGCCGGGGCGATGACCCGGTCGCCGACCAACCGCGCTTCCACATCCCGGAACCCCACGCCCTCGACGGCCTCGACGATCCGGTCCGCCGTCGCGGCGGCCGCAGTCGACAGGCCCCACACCCGGAGCTGCGTGAGCCCCGCCAGCAGCTCGCCAGGACGGCGGGGCAGCCGCTTCACCGGGACGTCGGACATCGAAAGGATCCCGCCGGGCCGGAGCACCCGGAACGCCTCGGTGAAGAACCGTGCCCGGGACGCGAAGTGGAACGCCGCCTCAACGCTGATCACGCCGTCCACGGTCTCGTCGCGGAGTGGGATCCTCATGGCGTCGCCGTTCACCGGCTGTACGTTCGCCTCCGCCAGGCGGAGGCGGCCCGCGCGGAGCTGGGATTCCGTGATGTTCAGGGCGATGAGGCGCTTGGGCCGCACGATCTCAGCGATCAACGGGTCCTGCGCGCCGAGGCCGTTCCCGACGTCGAGCACAACGCCGCCTCGTGGGAGCGGCTCCGCCAGGCTGGAGACCAGCCGACGGACAGCTCGAGGAGCCTCGGATGGGTCCGTCCCGTCCCCTTCCCACAACCCGAGGTTCAGCCACCCCTCGTCCAGAGCGAGGAAGAAGTCCGGCCCGATGCTGTCGTAGACCCTGGCGGCCGGGTTCCGTCCCTGCCACGCGAGCGACGCGAGGTGACGGACGTTCTCTCGGGTCAAGGGTCTCGGCCTGGCCATGCCACTCACGGTACGAGCTCAACGAGCGGACCGGCCTCGCCGGGACGTCGAGCGGGAGCTAGCCGGTAACCCCTCGCTCGCACTCGGCGATTCGCTCGGCCAGACCGGCCATGAGCCGGAGGCCGACCTCGGGTTCCTTCATCAGGAGCTTGCGGAACGCTGGCCGCTGGATCCGGATCGTGTCCAGCGACGTCTCTGCGATCACCGAGGCGGTCCGCGGCCCACCGGTCAGGAGTGCGAGCTCCCCGAAGTAGTCGCCGGGCCCGATCTTCCTGACGGTCCGCCCGCGCCGCGTCACCCGCGCCGTCCCGTCCAGCATCACGTAGAAGGAGGATGCTGGCTTCGTCTCCTGCACCACGATGCGACCGGGGTTGAACCAGGTCTCCTCGGCCAGCCCGGCGATCCGCCGGAGGTCCCTCGCCGAAAGGCCGGCGAAGAGCGGCACGTGGGAAAGCACGCGAGCGCCCGAGCCCCCGAGCGGCGCCACCGTGCCGACCGTGGGGCCGATCCGGATGTTGCGTTTGCCCTCCATCGCCATCGTATCGCCCGCCTCTCTCGGGCAGCGTACCCGGGCGTCGCGCCCACGCGCTACCTGGTGGACGGGTTGACGAACGTCCGGGTCAGGCAGGAGGCTCCGCGTGGATCCGAAGGAGGAAGAACGTGGCAGGAACCGTCGGCCGGGAGAACCTGCGAGCGCTGATGGGTCGCGAGGTCGAGCGCTTCGTGTCCGAGCACCCTCGATCGGGCGTCCTGTTCGAACGGGGGAAGCACTCGCTCCTGGCGGGGGTACCGATGCCGTGGATGACCGAGTGGGCGGGACCGCATCCCGTCTTCGTGGAGGAGGCGGAAGGCGCCCGGTTCACCGACATCGACGGCCATACCTACGTCGACTTCTGCCTGGGCGACACGGGAGGCATGACCGGCCATGCTCCGAACGCCGCCGTACAGGCCATCGCGGAACAGGCTGCGAGGGGCATCACGCTCATGCTGCCCACGGAGGACTCCATCTGGGTCGGCGAGGAGATGGCCAGGCGGTTCGGGCTCCCCTACTGGCAGTTCTGTCTCACGGCGACCGACGCGAACCGATTCACCATCCGGCTGGCCCGGGCCATCACCGGCCGGCCGAAGATCCTGGTGTTCAACTACTGCTACCACGGCTCGGTCGACGAGACGATCATCACGATCGAGGACGGGGTGGCGGGCTCCCGTCCGGGCAACATCGGGCCGCCGGTCGAGCCGACGGAGACCACGCGGGTCGTCGAGTTCAACGACCTCGCGGGCCTGGAGGAGGCCCTGGCTCACGGGGACGTCGCCTGCGTCCTGGCCGAGCCCGCTCTCACGAACATCGGCATCGTCCTGCCCGAGACCGGCTTCCACGACGCCCTCCGCCGGCTGACCCGCGAGCACGAAACGTACCTTGTGATCGACGAGACCCACTGCATCTGCGCCGGGGCCGGCGGGGCCACGAGGGCCTGGGGCCTGCAGCCCGATTTCCTCACGATCGGGAAGCCCCTCGCGAGCGGGGTTCCCGCAGCCTGCTACGGCATGACCGAGGAGGTGGCGCGTCGGGCCCAAGCGTTCATGGACTCGCTCCCTACGACCGACGTCGGCGGGATCGGTGGAACCCTCTCGGGCAACGCGTTGTCGCTGGCGGCGATGCGGGCCACCCTGGAGCACGTCCTGACGGACGAAGCGTTCGACCGGATGATCGGGCTGTGCGAGCGGTGGGCGGCCGGCGTGAAGGAGGCGATCGCGAAGCACGGCGTGCCATGGGAGGTGCAGCGCCTGGGGTGCAGGGCTGAGTACTGGTTCACGCCGACCCCGCCCCGCACCGGGGGTGAGGCTGCCGCGGCCGACGACCACGACCTCGCGCAGTTCGCGCACCTGTACGCCCTGAACCGAGGGATCCTGCTCACCCCGTTCCACAACATGGCGCTGATGTCACCGGCGACCACCGTCGTGGACGTTGATCTACATTCGCGCGTGTTCGATGAAATGTGCGCCGAGATCGCCGGCTGACTTCGGTAGCGCTACCCCTCGACGCGCAGGACCTCGCGGATGCGGACGCGTCCGGTGCGGAGCATGGCGCGCGAGTACACCCGCGTGGCCACGGGGATCAACGCGAACGTGGCCCCGATGCTGATCGCGGCCGACAGTAGCGCCTGCCACAGCGCGATGTTGCCGAGCGCGATCCGCGTCGGCATGACGAGCGGCGCTGAGAACGGGAGGTATGAAGCGACCGTCGCGAGCGTCGACGAGGGGTCCTGGACCGCGCCGACCCCGACGAAGAACGACGCGATGATCAGGATGGTGAGCGGGGTCATCGTGGCCTGGAGGTCCTCCTGGCGAGGGACGATCGACCCGGCCACAGCGAACAGCGTGGAGTAGAAGAAGAACCCGATCACGAACCAGATGAGGACGATGCCGATCGCCGAGAGCGCGCCGGCGGGGAACCGGAGTGTGCCGACGGCGCCCGACGCCGCCAGCCCGGCCCCGCCGATCACCATCAGCTGGCACAGGCCGAGGCTTCCGATCCCGAGGATCTTGCCC
The DNA here is from genome assembly GCA_044869895.1 of Actinomycetota bacterium. Classification (GTDB taxonomy): domain Bacteria; phylum Actinomycetota; class UBA4738; order UBA4738; family HRBIN12; genus AC-69. The sequence continues at coordinate 18,720 of JBIOXZ010000138.1, forward strand.
CGCAACAGTTGGGACGGGCGAATGGTCGCAAGCAACACCTCGACCACGCGGGAGGCCTTCTCCTCCACCACACCGGACGCCACCCAGTACCCATAGGCGAACAGTTGTCCGTACAGCGCGAGCACCCCGATGAATGCCACGACCGAGCTCTGCCGGCGGCGCTCGTCGACGGGCTCGAGCGCCCTGACCGGAAGCGGCTGGACATTCAGGACCTCGTCGATCCGGTTCGGGGAAAGACCGGACCGCTCGAGCGCCTGCCTGGCCCGCTCCTTGGTCGAGACGGACTGGATGGCCGCCAGGAGCTGCTCGGGGGGCTGCGACTTCACGATCACCTCTGTACCGCCCACGAGGACCGCGTCGGCGGAGCCACTGCGAACCGCGGACTCTGCCTGCTGCTCGCTCGGGTAGTCGCGGACCGTGACCTCGAAGCCCAGGGCCTTCCCGGCATCGATCACCTGCTCAGCCGTCGCCCGGGCGTCGGCTCCCACCACGCCGAGGTCGAATCTCGTGCCCCTGTTCAGCAGGGACGTCCCCACGATGAACCCGACGAGGACGACGAGCGTGATGGCCGTGGAGATCAGGAAGCTCCGATCTCGAACCCGTTCGACGAACTCCCGCCGGGCCACCAACCGATAGGTCCCGCGATCGCTCTCGACCCTCACGACCGGACCGCCTCGCGGAAGATCTCGCTGAGCGAGGGTTGCACCACGCTGAAGTGACGAACGTCGCCGGCAGCCCGTGCCGCATCCAGGACGTCGCGTTCCCGCAGGGAGTCCGACAGCTCGAGGATCGCGCCGTCCGGGAACTGATCGACCACTCGCGCGCCCAAAAGCGTCGCGTACCAACGGGGAGCAGCCCTCAGGATCTCAACCCGCACCAGCCGCCGGTGGTCGCGCGAGCGCAGGTCCGCGATCCGGCCCGCGGCAACGATGCGGCCCCTGTTGATCAGCACTACGGATTCGCACAAGCGCTCGACCAGGTCCAGCTGGTGGCTGGAGAACAGGGCGGGGACGCCGGCCTCCGCCCGCTCCCGCAGCACCCCCGAGAGCACGTCCACGCCGACGGGATCCAGACCCGAGAACGGCTCATCGAGCACGAGCACCTCGGGTCGGTGAACCAGGGCGGCGGCGAGCTGCACCCGCTGCTGGTTCCCCAGCGACAGCGCCTCGGTCCGGTCCCTGACCCGGCCGGCCACACCGAGCACGTCGAGCATCCTCAGGGCTTCCATGGCCGCGTCGTCCCGGGCCAGCCCGTGCAACCTCGCCAGGTACACCAGCTGGTCGAGCACGCGCATCTTCGGATACAGGCCACGCTCCTCCGGCATGTAGCCGAACCGGCGTCGGACGCGCTGGTCCACCGGCTTGTCCTGCCACCGGACCTCGCCTCGATCCGGTTCCAGAACGCCGAGCGCGATGCGCATCGCGGTTGTCTTCCCGGCGCCGTTCGGGCCGACGAAGCCGACTATCTCGCCCTCGGCCACCGAGAACGAGACGGAATCCAGGGCGACGACGTCGCCGAAGCGACGCGACAGGTCGATGAGCTCGAGCATGTTGTCCTAGGGTACGGACTCGATCGACCTCTACTTGAGCGGCGGGCTCAATCGATCGTGAGGACGGCCTTGCCCGCGACCCGCCGCTCGAGCAGCGCGTCGATCGCCGATGCCGCGTCCCGCCAGCTCACCCGGAGGTCGATCCGAGACTCGAGCCCACCCATCGCCGCGAGCGATGCGAGGTAGGAGAGCTCCCTCGAGCCGATCCGGCGGTGCAGGAGCTCCCAGGTGACGAAGTAGCCCTCGATTCGCGGAGCGCCCTTCCGGTAGAGGACGCGGGGGTCGAAGGACGTCGTCTCGTTCGACGAGTTGCCGATCGATACGACGACGCCCTCCGGCGAGAGCCGGCCGATCGCCGCCGCAAGCGAAACGCCTCCGGCCGACTCCAGGACCAGGTCGAAGGCCTCGCCCTCAGGCTCCAACCCAACGACCACGTCGTTTGCTCCTAGCTCCACGAGGCCTTCAGCTCGCTCCTGACGTCCCACGATCGCCGTCACGTGCGCGCCGCCACGGTGGGCCAGTTGGACCGCGAAGCGTCCGACCCCGCCCGCGGCGCCGGTGATCGCCACGCGCGTTCCGAGAAGCGCGCCACGCCGAGCCAGCGTCCCCAAGGCGGTCAGGCCGGCAACCGGGAGCGTGGCCGCCACGTCGAAGCCCAGTCCCTCGGGAAGCTCGGCCATGTGGTCGGTCCGGACCGCCGTCCGTTCGGCCCAGGACCCTCCGTTCACCCATCCAACGACGGGGGTCCCGGGTGCCGGCCCCGTCCCATCAGCGGACTGCCGGAGGACCACGCCAGCCAGGTCCCAGCCAGGGCGCCAGCCATCCTCGGTCTGCTGCCGAAGCGTGACGCACTCTCCGCGGTTGAGGGAGACCGCGCGGACCTCGACCAGCGCCTGGTCCGGCACGGGCTCGGGATCGGCCACGTCGCGAAGCTCGACGCCCCCGGGCGCGCCTGGTACCGCGATGAGTGCGCGCACGTGGGCTAGGAGATCCGGACCCGGGTGGGCCGGACCACGATCGGCACGGCGTAGTCGGCGGCGAAGCTCTCGGACGTCCACCCGTAGCTCGCGATGAGCCTTCGGTACTTCTCGACGTATCCCGGAAGCGAAGTCGCCGGCTCTCCGTCCCGAACGATCCTCGCCCGTCCCTCGAACACCACGATGTCGTCTCCTTCCCGGCCCCCCTCGAGGTGCAGCGAGACGCGGGGGTTAGCCGAGATGTTTCGGAGCTTGGGCTTCCGCGACTGGCTGAAAAGATGGAACACGTCACCGTCCCACCAGAACCACACCGGCGACGACCGCGGTTGACCCTGGCGGCTCACCGTGGTGAGCCAGACGATCAATTCGTCGCGGAGGCGCTTGGCCGCCTGTGCATGCTTGCGCTTGCGAAGATCCAGGACGGCCACACGGCTAGCCTACGCCACCGCAGCTTGTCGCTCGTCGGCTTGTCGCTCGTCCACCTCCGGCTCAAGCGCCAGCGCCAGGACCTCGTCTACGGTCTCGACCGGGTGGAACGCGATCTCCTCGCGGACCTTCTCCGGCACGTCGTCCAGGTCCCCCTCGTTTCGCTTGGGCAGGATGACCTCGGTGATACCGGCCCGATGCGCAGCGAGCACCTTTTGCTTGACGCCGCCGATCGGCAGCACCCGACCCTGTAGGGTGACCTCGCCGGTCATCCCCACCGTGCTCCTCACGGACTGGTCGGCCAGCAGGCTGGCCAGTGCCGTCACCATGGTCACGCCGGCGGACGGCCCGTCCTTCGGCACCGCCCCCGCCGGCACGTGGACGTGGAACCGTCCCTTCAGCCGCTCCGGCTCGATGCCGAGCTTCGCCGAGTGCGAGCGAACGTAGGACAGCGCGATCTCGGCCGATTCCTTCATCACGTCGCCGAGCTGTCCGGTGAGCGTCAGTCCCGGCTCGCCGTCCATCCGGCTGGCCTCGATGAACAGGACGTCGCCGCCGGTGCCGGTCACTGCCAGGCCGGTCGCCACGCCGGGGACGCTCGTCCGGTCGCCGGCCTCGAAGAAGAACTTCGGACGGCCGAGGTACTCGCGGACGTCCGCGGCGTCCACCGTGACCGGCGGCGTGGCCTCACCCGACGCGATCCGGGTGGCCACCTTGCGGAGAACCTTCCCCAGCTCGCGCTCGAGGTTACGAACGCCCGCCTCGCGGGTGTAGTCCGCGACGACCGCGCGAACCGCGTCGTCGGTCACCTCGACCTCATTGTGCTGCAACCCGTTCCGTTCGACCTGGCGGCGGAGCAGGTGGTCGCGAGCGATCGTCACCTTCTCGTCCTCGGTGTAGCCGTCGATCCGGATGACCTCCATGCGGTCCAGCAGCGGCCCGGGGATCGTCTCCGCCACGTTGCCGGTGGTGAAGAACAGCACCTCGGACAGGTCCAGGTCCACCTCAAGGTAGTGGTCGCGGAACGTGTGGTTCTGGGCCGGATCCAGGACCTCGAGCAGCGCGCTCGAGGGGTCGCCTCGCCAGTCCGACCCGACCTTGTCGATCTCGTCCAGCATGAACACGGGGTTCTTGGTCCCGGCCTCCTTCAGGCCCCGGACGATCCGGCCGGGGAGCGCGCCGACGTAGGTTCGCCGATGTCCCCGGATCTCGGCCTCGTCGTGGATGCCGCCCAGCGACACCCGGACGAACTTCCTCCCGAGCGCACGCGCTACCGACTCGCCGAGTGAGGTCTTCCCCACACCCGGCGGGCCGACCAGCGTGAGGATGGCCCCGGACCCGCGACCGGTCACCTCGCCGAGTCCACGCTCCTGCCGGAGCTTGCGCACGGCCAGGTACTCGATGATCCGGTCCTTCACGTCGGACAGCCCGGTGTGGTCCTCGTCGAGGATCCGGCGGGCGTCAGCGATGTCGAGGTTGTCGTCGGTCCGGACGCTCCAGGGGATCTCGGTCATCCAGTCGAGATAGGTCCGGATCCACCCGTACTCGGGCGACTGCTCGGACATCTGCTCCAGGCGGCCGAGCTCGCGCTCGGCCTCGCGCCGCGCGCCCTCGGGCATGCCGGACTCCTCGATCCTCCTCCGATACTCGGCGACGACGTCGCTGCCGCCCTCCTCGCCGAGTTCCTTCTTGATTGCGTCCATCTGCTGCCGCAGCAGGTACTCGCGCTGGGTCTTTTCCATCCCCTCGCGAACGTCCTGGCGGATCTTGTCCTTCAGGCTCAGCTCCCCCAGGATCTCCCGGGACCACGCCAGGACCTTTTCCAGGCGCTGCTCGACATCCAGGGTCTCCAGGATCGCGACCTTCTGGTCGAAGGAGAGGTCCGGGGAGTACCCGGCGGTGTCGGCCATGGCCCCCGGGTCCTGGATGCCGCGGAGGAACTCGGCGACCTGCGGGACGCCGCGGGACTCCACGATGCTCTCCAGGACGGCCCGATACTCACGGGCGAGCTTGCGAGCCCGCTCAGTTGTCTCGGACGGGTCGGGCGACGGTTCGACCTGGACCCAGGTCGCGTCGCCGGTTCCGGGGACCCCGGCGCCGATCGTGGCGCGGTGCAGGCCCCGGATGACCACGGCCTCCATCCCCGAGGGGAGACTGCCGACGTCCTCGACCTTGCCGACGGTGCCCACCCGGGCGTATCGGCTGTCGACCCGAGGAACGAGGAGCAGCTCACCGCCCGTGGCGCGCGCGGCCGATATGGCCGTGCGAGCGTCGTCGGACTCGATGGTCAGGGTGACGACCATGCCGGGGAGGACCACCCCCGTGGTCAGGGGAAGCAGCGGAAGGATCTGGGTGTCGAGCTTGGACATGACTGATCTCCTGGGATCGCTCAGTGCCTCGCATCTGCAAGAACGGATGGCCGGGCCGTGCCTATTCCCGGCCGTAATCCCGATTACACCACCGTGAGCCGAATTCGTCGGAGGCTCCCCCGGCCGCTAGGATGCGCGGATGGCCGACCGGATGATCCGCACCGAGGCTCTGCGGAAGTCGTTCGGGAAAGTGCACGCCCTCAAGGGCGTGGACCTCGACGTTGAGCCCGCCACCGTGTTCGGCCTCCTCGGGCCCAACGGCGCAGGAAAGACCACGACCGTGCGGATCCTGACCACCCTCCTAACGCCCGACCAGGGGCAGGCCGAGGTAGCGGGGTTCGACGTCGTCCGGGACGCCGAGCCCCTCCGCCACCTGATCGGCCTGGCCGGGCAGTCCGCGGCCGTGGACGAGAACCTCACCGGACTGGAGAACATCGAGATGGTCGGCCGGCTGTACCACCTGCCGGCGCCGGAGGCGAAGCGGCGGGCGGTCGAGATACTGGACCGCTTCGAGCTGTCCGAGGCTGCCCACCGGACTGCCAAGACCTATTCCGGCGGGATGCGGCGCCGCCTCGACCTCTGCGCGAGCCTGGTAGGGCGGCCCACCGTGCTGTTCCTGGACGAGCCGACGACCGGCCTGGACCCCCGAAGCCGGATCGAGATGTGGGACATCATCCGGGAGCTCCAGGACGAGGGCACGACGATCCTCCTCACCACACAGTATCTGGATGAGGTGGATCGGCTTGCCGACCGGATCGCCGTCATCGACGTGGGCCGGGTCATCGCCGAGGGAACGTCGACCGAGCTCAAGATGCGCGTGGGCGGCGAGGTCCTGGCCATCAGGGTTGCCGACCGATCGAGGGTTGGGGAGGCCGCCGGCCAGGTCCTGGGACTGGGGCCGGGAGGAGGCGCCGTGGACAACAACACCGGCGAGGTCACCGTACCCGTTGGCGATCAGGGGCCGGCCATCCTGACCGAAGCCGTCCGCCGTCTGGACCGCGCTGGGGTCGCGCTCGCCGACATCGCTCTTCGACGGCCCACGCTCGACGACGTGTTCATGGCCCTCACCGGCCACGCGGCGGAAGAGGCCGAGCAGCCGGAGGAGGACGGCAACCGCCGACGGCGAGGGAGACGGGGATGAGCGCCACGGTTACCGCCGAGCGCACGGTCGACGCCGAGCGCAGGCTCCGCTTCGCGATCAGCGACGGCTGGGTCCTGACGAAGCGAAACCTCATCACCTACGTTCGTAAGCCCGACCTCCTGGTGTTCTCCACGATCCAGCCGGTGATGTTCGTGTTGCTGTTCGTGTACGTCTTCGGTGGCGCCATGAGCCTCGCCCTTCCCCAGGGGTTGCCGTACGTCGACTTCCTGATGCCGGGGATCTTCGTGCAGACGGCCATCTTCGCCGCCACTCAGACGGGGGTCGGCCTGGCCGAGGACCTCAAGAAGGGCCTGGTCGATCGGTTCCGCTCGCTGCCCATGGCCCGCTCGGCCGTCCTGTCGGGGCGCACGCTCGCCGACAGCGCGGCCATCGCCTTCCAGGTGATCCTGATGCTGGTCGTGGCCGTGCTGGTCGGCTTCCGGCTCCACGCTGGACTCCCCAAGGGGATGCTCGCGCTGGTCGGCGCGCTCTCGGTAGGGTACGCGTTCACCTGGATGTTCGCCTTCGCCGGCCTGTCCCTGAAGAGCGTGGAGGCGGTGCAGGCGGCGAGCTTCACCCTGATCTTCCCGTTCGTCTTCGCCAGCACGGCCTTCGTCCCGGCGGACACCTTCCCGAGCTGGCTCCAGGCCTGGTCCAAGGTCAACCCCGTCTCGATCTGGGTGGACACCTTCCGAGACCTCACCCTCGGGGCCCTCAACCCGGCCGGCGAGAACCTCGTGACGCACCTGTGGCAATCGACGGCATGGTTCCTGGCCGTCCTGGCAATCTTCGTGCCGCTCTCGGTTCGGCTCTACCGCCGGACCTGAGCCGGGAACAAACCGCCGGGACGGTCGGTTGGTTGGACCGTATCCTGGCGGGAACTCACCACGGGAAAGGGGCTCGGCGTGCCGTTGTTCGGATTCGAGGGAGACAACGCTAAGGAGAAGGTCATCGTCCTCCTGACGATGTGCTTCGCCCTGGCCATGGTCATGCTGGACAACACCGTCGTCAATGTGGCGCTGCCCACGATCTCGGACAAGCTCGGCGCGGGGGTCTCCGGTCTCCAGTGGATCGTCGACGGCTACGTCCTGGCGTTCGCCTCGCTCCTGCTCACCGGGGGCATCCTCGGCGACCGGTACGGACGCAAGAAGATGTTCCTCTCGGGCCTCGCGGTGTTCACGCTTGCGTCGCTGGCCTGCGGACTGTCCCAGAGCACCGGACAGCTGGTCGCGTTCCGGGTCATCCAGGGGATCGGGGCCGCCCTCCTCATGCCGGGAACCCTGTCGATCATCACCGTCACGTTCCCGGCGCAGGAGCGGGCGCGGGCCATCGGGCTCTGGGCGGGTGTGTCGGGCCTGGCCCTGGCCCTCGGCCCGACCGTCGGTGGGCTGATGGTCGAGCACCTCGGGTGGCAGTCGGTGTTCTACCTGAACGTCCCGATCGGCGTGGTCGCCTTCCTGACGGCGACCCGGACGGTCCGGGAGTCGGTGTCGGAGGTCGCCCGGAAGCTCGACATCCCGGGCCTGTTCCTGGGAACGGCCGCCCTGTTCAGCGCGACGTACGGGCTCATCGAGGCCAACCAGCTTGGGTGGGGCGACCCGCTGATCGTCTCGTCCCTCGTCCTGTTCGTTTTGCTGGGCATGGCGTTCCTGGCCTGGGAGCGCCGCAACCCCGACGGCATGATGCCGCTCCGGTTCTTCAGGATCCCCGCGTTCTCCGCCGGGAATGCTGTGGCGTTCTCGATCTCGCTGGGGATGTTCGCCGCGTTCTTCTTCCTCAGCTTGTACATGCAGCTGATCCACGGCTACACGGCGTTCCAGGCCGGGATCCGGTTCCTGCCCTTGACGCTGGCCATCATCGCCACCGCGCCGAACGCGGGGCGGTTCGCGCAGAAGCACGGCTCCCGGGCCCCGATGACCTACGGCCTACTCCTGGCCGGTGGGGGCCTGCTGGCGTTGGGACTGTGGCTGAAGGCCGACACGCCCTATTGGATGCTGATTCCGGTCTTCATCATCATGGGCCACGGCATGGGAGCCACGATGGCGCCGATGACCGCCGCCGTGATGAACGCAGTGGGACCGCAGCGGGCCGGCCTGGGCTCGGCGATGACCAACACCTCGCGCGAGGTCGGCGGGGTGTTCGGGATCGCGCTCCTCGGGACGATCCTCACCACCAAGCTCAAGAGCACGTTCGCGCCGGCCCTGGTCACGTTGGGCCTTCCGGCCACGCAGCAGGCCGCCATCGCAGCCTCCGCGAGCCACGGCACGCTCGAGCCGGCCGTTCTGCGGGGACTCGCGCCCGAGCAGCTAGTGGCGGTGCAGCGGGTGTTCGCTCAGTCGTTCATGGACGGGTTCCATCTCGCGCTCATCTTCGCCGGCGGCGTGCTGCTCGTCGCGTCGTTCGTGGCGAACCGGTTCATCCCGAGCGGCGCGCCGGCGCACGAGGGACGCCCGGTGGAAGCCCAGCCGATCGTCGCGGAGGTATAGCCCGCGCAGTAGGCTGCTCGTCAGGAGGTCCGGCAATGGCAGACGAGGACATCATCACCAGGATCAACGGCCTGGCGCACGAGGAGCACCAGCTCTTCGAGAAGGAGTCCGAGGGAATGGCCAGCGCGAAGGAACGCGACCGCCTGAAGGAGATCCAGGTCCAGCTGGACCAATGCTGGGACCTGCTGCACCAGCGTCGGGCTCGGCGCTCAGCGGGCCTGGATCCCGACCAGGCCGCCGTGCGCCCCGAGACAACCGTGGAAGGTTACGTCGACTGATCCGGCGCGCCCGTCCCGGATATGCGCGAGGCTCGAAACAGGCGGATCGGACGAGAGACGTTCTTCAGCTCGCCCGGCCCGAGGTCATCGAACCTGATGCGGCCTGAGTCACTCGAGAGCTCGGTCACCTCCTCGCTCACCTCGTCCGGTCCCGCCCGTCCGGCGATCCTCGCCGCCACGTTGACCGTTCGCCCGTAATAGGAAGTCAGCGGCGTGCTACCGTCGCGCCTCCGGCTGAGGAGGCACGACATGGCGCGGATCGATCTGTTCCGCATGGAGCGGATGCAGGCCCGGTACTGGCACCAGGTCGAGTACGACCTGTCCGAGAGTGGCGTGACGCCGCTCTCGATGGAGGAGTTGCTCGGCGAGGGCGAAGTTCCCGGCGAGCTGCTTCGGACGCGCCTTGGATATCCGCTCTCGGAGGGCTCGGAGCGTTCGCGCGAGCTGATCGCGGAGTGGTATCCGGGCGCGGGAGTCGAGAACGTCACGATGACGAACGGAGGGTCCGAGGCGAACCTCATCAGCCTGTGGACGCTGCTCGAGCCGGGTGATCGCCTGGCTTTCATGATTCCCAACTACATGCAGGGCTGGGGCCTGGGCCGACACTTCGGCGAGGCCACGGACGTGTTCCGGCTGAAGCTCCGCGGCGGCCGGTGGGCTCTGGACGTCGACGAGCTGGACCGAGTGGTATCGAAGAAGACCCGCGTCGTCATGGTGTGCAACCCGAACAACCCAACCGGCCACATCTTCACCGAAGACGAGATGGATGCGGTGGTGGAGGTGGCGCGCGGGGCGAACGCGTGGCTGCTGGCGGACGAGGTCTACCGGGGTGCGGAGGTGGCCTCGGACGAGACCTCGCCCACGTTCTGGGGAAGGTACGACAAGGTGATCGTGACAGCGGGCCTGTCGAAGGCGTTCGCCATGCCCGGGCTTCGGATCGGGTGGGGGCTGGCCCCGCCAAAGGTAATCGAGAAGCTCTGGATACACCACGACTACACCACGCTCACGCCGGGGATGGTCAGCGACCGGCTGACCGCGGTGGCCATGGAACCAGCTCGGCGGGAATGGACCCTCCGCCGCACGCGCGGCATCATCCGTTCAAACCTGCCGCGCCTGGAGGAGTGGATCGGCTCACACGAGGGCCTCCTGACGTATGTCCGCCCTCAGGCCGGAGCCATCGCCTACGTGACCTATCGGTTGCCGATCACCTCATCGAAGCTGATCGACCTGATGCGCGAGGAGCAATCCGTCCTGCTGGTCCCGGGCGACATGTTCGGGCTGGGGAGGGGGTTCCGGATCGGCTTCGGCAGCGACATCGAGAAGACGCTGAAGGGCCTGGCCCGCGTGGACGAGGTCCTCCGCCACCTCTCGCCGTGACACAACGTTGACCGAGAGGTCCGCTCCGGGTCTGGGCATTGGTACGCTCCACCGGCCATGACCGATCGATCCCTGTGGGAGCGGCGGTTCCGAGCGCCCGACCTCTTCCTCCCGGATTGGGCACCGCTGTTTCCCGACCGGCTCGTGTTCGCCACGACGGAGAACGGGGAGTGGCAGGTCCATGCATGGGACCGCGCCTCGAGCACGAGGCGCCGGGTCACCGATCACCCCGTTGGGGTGGTCACCGGTTCTCCCACGATCGACGGGAACGGGGTCCTGTGGTTCCAGGACGAGACGGGCGACGAGTCCGGACGCTGGTTCCACCAACCGTTCGACGGCGGGCCGAGTCGACCCCTGTTCGACCTCCTCCCAGTGGGATGGAACGAGGGCCTCGCCCAGGCGCCGGGCCTCACAGCGGTGGCCGTGAGCGACGGGGATGGATTCGCCGTTTACTCCGCCCTTGGGGACGAAGCGCCGAAGGAGCTCTATCGATCCACCGAGGCCGTGCGGCTGGGGGGATCCGAAGCTCCCGGGTTCAACCGGGCCGGACTGTCGGCCGACGGCTCGATGCTGTGCCTCCAGCACTCCGAGTACGGCGATCTCATCCACCCGGCCCTTCGGGTGATCGATCCTCGAACGGGCGAAACCCTCGGCGAGCTCCACGATCCTGGCCTTGCTTTGATTCCGGCCTGCTGGTCGCCCGTGCCGGGCGACGCCCGGCTGGCCGTGGTGGATGAGCGGGATGGCGAGGAACGGCCGGCCCTCTGGGATCTTCGAACCGGCGAACGCACCAGCCTCGAGATCGAAGGCCTGCAGGGTCCCGTTACCGTCCACGACTGGTGGCCAGAGGGGTCCGCCCTCCTGCTCGGCAACCTGCATGAAGGCCGCGACCGTCTCTTTCGCCACGACCTGGCCACCGGTGAGCTGACCTCGATCTCGACACCGCAGGGAACCGTCAGCCAGGCGAGGGTCCGGCCCGATGGGTCGGTTTGGTTTCGGCACTCCGGGGGAGACCGGCAACCGACCGCACTTGGGGACGACGGCCGGAAGATCATCGAGCTCGGAGGTGAACCTGCCCTCGTCGGACGCCCCTTCGTCTCCTGGCACTTCGACAACCCGCACGGGCAGCGGGTCCACGGGTTCCACGTCGCCCCGGAAGGTCCCGGCCCGTTCCCGGTGATCATGCGGGTCCACGGGGGGCCCACCTGGCTCGACACCGATCGATGGAGCCCCGAGATCCAGTCTTACGTCGACGCTGGGTTCGCCGTGGCCATGGTGAACTACCGCGGCTCCACCGGCTACGGCCGAGCCTGGCGCGACGAGATCATCGGAAACATCGGCCGGCCCGAACTCGAAGACGTGAACGCCGGCCTCGCCGACCTGGTGTCGAAGGGGATCGCCGACCCGGATCGCGCCGTCATCGCCGGGTGGTCGTGGGGCGGCTACGTCACCCTGCTCGAGCTCGGCCAGCACCCGGACCTGTGGCGCTGCGCAGTGGCCGGGGTCCCGGTCGGCGACTACGAGGCTGGCTATGACGACCTCTCTCCGCTCCTGCAGGCCTACGACCGGGCCCTGCTGGGCGGGCGGCCCGACGAGGTGCCCGACCTCATGAGGGACCGCAACCCCATCAATTTCGCCGATCGCGTCACCGCGCCCGCGCTGATCCTGGCCGGAGAGAACGACAGCCGGTGCCCCATTCGGCAGATCCTTGCCTACGTCGAACGACTCCGCGGGCGCGGGCACCCCGTCCAGCTCTACACGTATCGAACCGGGCACAGTTCGTTCGACATCGAGGAGGAGATCCGCCAGCAGCGGGTGATCCTGGATTTCTTGGCCCGCCAGGTTCCGTAAAACTTGGTTCCCCCCTCCGACGTCCTCACACGCCCGAGGCGGCATCCTTCGACAGGCGGCGGAGGGCGTCCAGGATCCGATCGACGTCGGCCTCGGTCGACAGGTAATTGACAACGCCGGCCCGAAGATAGGTGCGGCCGCGGAGCTTCGTGGTCGACACCCAACCTTCCCCGCTCACCTCGAGCGCCCGCTGGAGCCGGTCCTGGTAGGCGTCGAGCTCGGAGGGATCCATCCCCGGCGGCACGTGGCGGAAGCACACCACCGATAGCTCCGGCTCCTCGGGAACGACCTCGAACTCGCCGGACTCCTTGCATCGCTTCACCAGATACTCGGCCAGATCGTCGTTGTGCTCGATCAGCCGGCCGAATCCCTCCGTACCGAGATGCTTCCACGACGTCCACAGCTTCAGCGCGCGGAACCGGCGCGTCCCCTCGATCGAGTACTGCATCCAGTTGAGCGGCGCGTCCTCGGGGTTCGGGTACCGGTAGTACTCGGGCTCCCGATGGAACGTCCGCACCAGGTCCTCCCGCCGGTTCATCACCAGGGCGCCGATGTCGTAGGACTGGAAGAACCACTTGTGCGGATCGATCGTGACCGAGTCGGCTCGCTCCAGGTCCGGCACGCGGGCGGCATCGCGCTTGGAGAACCGGGCCCCGCCGCCGTACGCCGCGTCCACGTGCAGCCACATGCGCTCGCGCTCCGCGATATCGGCCAGCTCTCCCACCAGGTCGACCGACCCGGTATTCGTCGACCCACTCACCGCGGCGATGGCGAATGGGAGCAAGCCGTTCGCCCGGTCCTCGGCCACGGCCTTCGCCACAGGCTGGCCATGCAAACGGAACCGCTCGTCCGATGGCACGATCCGAAGCGTCTCCGGCGGGAACCCCAGCACCGAGAGCCCTCGCTCGATGGAGAAGTGGGCCTGATCCGAGGCGTACACGCGCACGCCTTCGAGCGTGCTTCCCCGCGAGGGCCCCGAGCGCCCGAGCAGCGTCGGCAGATGCACGTCACGGGCCGCCGTCAGGGCCATGATGTTCGCCATCACACCGCCCGACGTGAGCACTCCCCAGCTGCCCTGCCCGAACCCCACCAGCTCCCGAAGCCATGCCGTGACCTCTTCCTCCACCAGCGCCCCGATCGGCCCCGCCGCCCACACGTCGACCCCCTGGTTCAGCCAATGCGCCAGGACCTCGCCGGAGATCGACAGGGGGAGCGGCGGCGGGGTGAAGTAACTGTAGGACCCGGGGTGATGCGAGCTGAATGCGAAGGGCGCCACGCGCTCGCGGAACTCGGCCAGCACCTCGCTGGAAGTGGCCGGCTTCTCAGGCGGTGGTGCCGGCTCGTTGCCCGGGCCGAAGTACGTCCTTCGCATCTCGGAGTACGACTCGGTCGGCACCGGCCGGCGCATGGCGTCCTCGTAGAGCCAGTCGAGCGCGGTGCCCCACGTGAGCCGGCCGAGCTCTTCCAGTGCCTCTCTGGCCTCGCCCGGGTCGCGGAAGCCGATCAGCTCAGGTTCGGGATGCCAGGAGAACGGGTCGGACACCCGCGGAGCCTAGCAAACGCCCTGTCGATGACTGACGCGACGCACTCACGCGTAGCCAGGAAGGCGTCAGGCGATGAGCGCGGTCAGGATCGACACCCCGGCCACGATCGCGACCACTCCGGCGAGCTGGAGTCGGCTCAGCCGCTCGTGGAACAGCACCCGGGCGGCGAGCACGGAGAGCGCCGCGAATTGGGCCCCGAGCACCGCGGCGACCGCGATCCCGTGGCGGGCTCCGATCGCGAAGGAGGCGAAGCCGAGGACCTCAGCCACCCCGGCCACCGCCACGAGCGGGACCGCGGGCCGGGTAATGCGCAACCGAGCGGTCAGCGCAAGGGGGACCGCGACCGCGGCGACGCCCACCGCTCGGGCCGGGAGCACCGCCCAGGGGATGGGCAGTTCCTGGCTGACCCGACCGGTGGCGTAGATGCTGATCCCAAAGGAGAGCGCGGCACCCAGGG
>JBIOXZ010000139.1:0-3532 GCA_044869895.1 Actinomycetota bacterium
TGGGTCAGGCTGGGCTTGCCCTCGAGCTTGCGGCGGAATCGCCGGACCAGGAATCGGGTCACGATGGACACCACGATCGCGACCACCACGATCGCGATGACCTTGACCCCGTTGTTGTCGAACCAGCGTTCGAAGTCCAGGTTCGGTGCTGCCAGGGGCGGCATGGCCTCCATCTACGCAGACGAGCGTCCGGGCGTCAAAGCCCTCGACTCGGCTACCGGGACATGGCCTCCTCGAGGGCCCGGCGAACGAGCACCTTCGACAGTTCCTTGCGGTACTCCGCGCTTCCGAACGTGTCCGACGGCGGGCTGGTACCTTCGTCGGCTCGCTGGGCCGCGGTCGCCGGATCGGCTCCCTCGGCCAGAGCTCGCTCCACACCGGCGGCGCGAAGGGGCCGCTCCCCCATGTTCGTGAGCGCGATGGCGGGACCGGCCCCGTCGCCGGCCAAGGCGGCCACCCCGACCATGGCCCAGTCCTGGGCCCGGCGGTGGAACTTCAGGTAGCTCCATCCGCGCCCGGCGGTCTTCGGGACCCGGATCTCCGCCAGCACCTCGTTCGACGCCAGGTCGGGTTCGAAGAGACCCTTGAAGAAGTCGGCCGCCGTGACGGTTCGCGACTTCCCCTTCGGCCCACGGATGACGAAGTCGGCTCCAAGGGCCAGGAGGACCGTGGGCATGTCGGAGGCGGGATCCGCGTGCGCGCACGAACCGCCGATCGTGCCGAGATGACGGACCTGGGGGTCGCCGATGAGGCTCGCGGCGTACGCCGTGATCGGGGCCAGCTCCCGGAGCGCCTCGCTGTTAGCCACGTCGTGGTGCCGGGCGAGCGCCCCGATGGCGACCTGCGAGCCGTCCTCGCGGATGTACCCGAGGTCGCCGATGCGCGAGATGTCGACCAGCATCGGCGGCCTGGCCAAGCGGAGCCGCATGAGCGGGAGGAGGGAGTGGCCGCCCGCGAGGATCTTCGCTTCGTCGTTGTCCGACAAGAGCTCGATGGCGTGGTCCACGGACTCGGCCCGGGCGTAGTCGAACGGCGCCGGGATCATGCCGCACCTCCTCTGGCCTCGCGGATGGCTCTCCACACCCGCTCCGGCGTGGCGGGCCGCTCGATGTCGGTGACCCCAAGATGCGAAAGGGCATCGACAACGGCATTGACCACCGCCGGGGGTGATGCGATGGTCCCCGTCTCGCCAACGCCCTTGATCCCCAGCTCGTTGGTCGTCGATGCGGTGACGTGACTGCCCATCGTCACGTGAGGCGCCTCAGTAGCTGCGGGGACCAGGTAGTTCGTCATGGAACTCGTGAAGAGCGTGCCGTTCTCGTCGTAGACGGCCTCCTCCGAAAGCGCCTCGGCGATCCCTTGGAGGACTCCACCCATCACTTGACCCTCCACGATCTGGGGATTGATGATCGTTCCCACGTCGTCGACCGCCACGTACTTCACGATCTCGACGTCCCCGGTTTCCGTATCCACCTCGACCGCGCAGATGTGCGCGCCGTAGGGGAACACGAGGTTGCTCGGATCGAAGAACGCTGTCTCCTCGAGACCGGGTTCGAGTCCCTCGGGGAGGTTGTGGGCCGTCCACGCCGAGAAGGCAAGTGCTGGCATGGTCTTCGTCTTGTCCGGCGCCCCCTTCACGGTGAAGATCCCCGGCTCGTATTCGAGGTCCTCCTCCGCCACCTCCAGCTCATGGGCCGCGATCTTGCGCGCCTTGTCCACGATCTTCCTCGCGGCCCGGTGGACGGCAGGCGTGCCCACGGCGGCGCTCCGACTGCCATAGGTGTCCCAGCCGCTCGGGGCGATGTCGGTGTCCCCGAACAGGACCTCGACGTCGTCGATCGGGACGCCCAGATCGTCGGCGACGACCTGCGCGAGGGTCGTCTGGCCTCCCTGGCCGTGAGGGGTCGTCCCCGTGATCACGACCACTTTCCCGGTGGGATGACACCGGACCGTCGCAGCCTCCCAGCCTCCGCCCGCATACTGGAGGACGTTTCCGATGATCCGGGAAGGCCCCCACCCACAGTTCTCGAGGTACGTGGAGAATCCGATGCCGAGCTGCCGGCGATCGCCTTGCTCCCGGCGGACCTGCTGCTCCTTCCGCAGCTGCTCGTATCCCACGAGGTCGAGAGCCCTGTCCAACGTGGCCGGGTAGTTGCCCGAGTCGATCGTGAGGCCCCCGATCGAAGGGGTCGGTTCGGTGAAGGGCGGCATGAAGTTCATGCGTCTGATCTCCACCGGGTCCTTCCCGACGCGTTTCGCCAGGGCGTCCATCGCGTGCTCGATGGCGTACGCCGATTCCGGCCTTCCTGCTCCCCGGTACGCATCGACGGGGGTCGTGTTCGTGAAGACTCCGGTGATCTCGATCTGGTAGGCCTCCCCGGCATAGCAGCCGCAGAAGAGGAATGCCCCGAGGACGGGGGTGCCCGGGGCGATGATCCTGAGGTAGGCGCCCATATTGGCGAGGACCCGGGCTCGATAGCCACGGATCTTTCCGTCCTCGTCGGCGGCCAGCTCCATCTCCTGGATCTGATCCCGACCGTGGTGCGTCGCCAGGTAGCCTTCGGACCTGGTTTCGGTCCACTTGATGGGACGGCCGAGCCTCCTGGCCAGCTCCAGGGCGAGAGCTTCCTCTGGGTACACCTGGAGTTTGGAGCCGAACCCACCACCCACTCGGGGTGCGACGACCCGCAGCTTGGACTCCGGGATGCCCGTGGCCAGGGCCATCGCCGTTCGCAGGATATGGGGGATCTGAGTGGACGACGACAACGTGAACCGCCCTGTGGCGGGGATCGGCTCAACCAGAACCGAACGAGGCTCGATGGCGTTGGCGATGAGCGGGCGAATGACGTTCCGTTGCTTCACGATGACCGGGGCTTCGGAGAACACCTTGTCCACGTCGCCGTTGGCCAGGGTCCACGTGTAGCTCTTGTTCGTGCCGAACTCCTCGTGCACCAGCGGAGCGCCGCTGGCGAGCGCGGCCTCCATGTCGACGGCGACCGGCAGCGACTCGTAGTCGATCTCGACGGCCTCGGCGGCGTCGGCCGCCTGGGCCCGGGTCTCCGCCACCACCACGGCGACGCCATCCCCCTGGTACCGGGCCTTGTCCTTGGCCAGCGGCCAGTGTGGCGGGTTGTTGATGTCCCCGGTCACCGGCCAGGCCATCAGCAACGGGCCGGTCCAATCTGCCAGGTCCTGGCCGGAGAAAGCGGCGACCACGCCAGGCATGGCCAGCGCCTTGGACAGATCGACCCGGCCGATTCTCGCGTGCGCGTAGGGGCTGCGCACGACGTGCATCCAGAGCATCCCCTGAGCGGTCAGGTCGTCCGTGTACTTCGCCTGGCCGGTCAGCAGTTCCGGGTCCTCCTTTCGAAGGACGGCAGTGCCGATCACCCGCGATTCGGTCTTCGCCATCTCGGCTGCCCCCCTACGCGTTCGTGCCGCTCAGTTGCCCGGCGGCGTCCAGGATCGACTTCACGATGTTCTGGTAGCCGGTGCATCGGCAGAGGTTGCCTTCCAGCGACTCCCGGACCTC
>JBIOXZ010000140.1:0-3220 GCA_044869895.1 Actinomycetota bacterium
GCGGCCGCCAGCCCGAGGACGGCCACTCGCCTACGGGTGAGCACTCGCCTGCGCTTCGGCTCAGTGGGTTCGAGGAGCATGACGCCCGGCTCGGGTTCCGGCAGGCGGGCGCTGAGCAGTTGCCAGCCAGGCTCGGGGTCCGGCGTCGCCTCCCGGCCCAGGGCAGTCAGCCGGCGGTGGAGCTCAGTAAGATCGTGCACTACCGAGCCCGGATGGCGTTCCCCGACCTCGGCCAGCGGGGCCGACCCCGCCTCCCACCGCTCGAGATCCTTCTCCAGACGTCGGTTCATCGTTCCTCCAGGATCTCCCTCAGGGTTCCAAGGGCCCGCCATTGCATCGCGTTGATCGCTCCCTTGCTCTTTCCGAGGGCCGAGGCAACCTCCGCATTCCTCATCCCTGCCAGGTACTTCAGCTCGATCACCTGTCTCTGCACGGTGGGGAGCCGGTCCATGGCTTGGGCCAGCGTCAGCTGGTCATCCACGGTCCAACCCCCCGTTGACTCGGGTAGCTCTTCACGGGGCATGACCCGACGGCCCCTGGCCACCTCGTCCAGGACGACGTGCCTCGCGATGCCAAACAGCCAGGCGACGAACGGCGCTCCCGTATCGCGGTACCGGGGAAGGGCCGCCCACGCTCGGAGGAACGTCTCGGCCACGGCGTCCTCGGTCCCGTCTCCCAGGTTGCCCAGGTGCAGACGGGCCATCCTGAAGATGCGGGCATGGTGGAGCCGATAGAGCTCCCCGAAGGCGTCCCTGTCACCCCGCTTGGCCTTCTCGACCAGCTGAGGCACCCGATCAAGCCGTTGCTCCTCGCCGCCATAGGTTCCTCCCGCCTGTATATCGGAGTTCGGGCGGGAAATGTTCGCCGTTCGAGAGGAGGCGATCAGCTCGCGGAGCTCCCTGATCATCGGTCATAGCATCGGCACCGGTGAGGTCAGGGCTGAATGTGGGTCCCGGGACGCTGATCGGGCGCTAGCCGGGCTCGCCCGGATCCGCCCCCGGTAGCACCATCAGCGCCGTCGACACCGACCGTTGATGGCCGCTCGATGGCCGGTTCACCACATCGCCCCGTACGACCATGGTGGAGGACCCCCCGCCGTCCAGGTTCAGCGCGGAGACGGCTCCGAGCTTTCGGAAGATGGCGGCGAGCTTGGGAAGGGACACGCCCACGGACCACCCGGTTTGGCGGCCGTCGACAACCACCATCAGGATCCTCCCGTCGGCGGTCACTCCCACCCCTGTCCGAGGGTTGCGGCTGCTACAGAACGACGTGGTGCACGTCCCCACGACCCTTGCGCCGTTTGCCACCAGGACGGGGGAGCCGCCCATTGCATCCCACACGTTCGTCCGTCCCAGGGTCCACTCGAGCGTCACCGCGGACCCCGCCTCGAGCGAGAGGATCTGAAGGGCCTCGTCCGAGGCGGGAAGGGCCGAGAGCACCACCGCGCCCGTCGCCGGGAGCGACGATTGGAAGCAGCCTCGCTGCTCGACCGTGAACGACTGCTGGAAGCCCAGGCCGTTGGCCGTGGGAGCGAAGGTCGCCGTCGGGAGCAACCGCGCGGAGCACGTGGCACCCGGGGGAGGCCATAGGGTTCCCCCGAACGGTGTGTACGCGCCGATCTCTCCCACCCCCAACGGCCCGTCGTTCCATCGATCGACGGTCCAGATCCGACCGTTCGAGTCCGTTGCGGTCACCAATGGCTCGGGCCGCCCGATCGTGACGGTCTGTTCGTCCTTGGAGACCGAGAACAGCACCCCGGGAGAGCTCGAGACTCGCACGAACTGCCCGTCTTGCTGGAACGTGTTGATCGGCGCCCCGACCACCGAACTGAAATCGCCGTTCACCGCTGCGATGGCACCGTTCCGCTTCGCGATGTCGCTCGTCGTCGCCCGGGCCGGCAGGCTCGAGCCGGCCAGGGCCACGTCCGTGGTCAGGCGCCTGGAGATGTCGGCGGTCAGCACGAAGATCCGAAGGAGCGGCTTCCTCTGTCTGATCTTGATGAGTTTCAGACCGGGCGCGATCTGCTTCGTGATCTTGACCAGCGGGCGCTGGCCCGTCCGCGTCGACCGCTCGTCGGCAGTGCTCGGCCAGGTCGTCACTGCGCTCACCAATAATGCGGTCGCGAGGGTGAGCGCGACGTGTCGGGGGATGGTAGGTTTCACGGTCGGTCCATCCTACAGATGTGCCCGTGATCCGGAAGAGCCTTCCACTCGTCGCGTTGCTGGCGGCCCTCATCGCCGCGTCCATGCCCTTGCCCTCCGCCGGGGCAGCATCGAGCGCGAATGGGCTCCTCGCGTTCCGCTCCGATCGGAGCGGGCGAGGCGAGATCTACACGATGGACGCCGCCGGGGGCTCGCTCACCAACCTCACGCGAAGCACGCGCGTTCAGGACCTCGATCCCACGTGGTCGCCCGATGGGTCGATGATCGCGTTCGCCCGACGCATCAGGCAAACACGGAAGCCGGATCTGTTCCTGATGAACGCGAACGGCAGAGGCCGCATCCGCCTCACCACCAGCCAGGTGGCCGAACGGAGTCCGACCTGGTCACCCGACGGCAGGTTGATCGCCTTCGCGTCCCGAACCGGCCCATCGGGACCGTCTCGGATCTTCGTCATGACCGCCGCCGGTGTGGGACGACGGGCGCTCACCAGGCAGCCCGCCGGAACGTACGACGCCAACCCGGCCTGGTCTCCAGATGGTGCGAAGATCCTGTTCGACTCGAATCGCGACGGCGGGTTCCCGGAGCTCTACGTGATGAACGCGGACGGCGCCCGCCAGATCCGGCTCACATTCAACGGCTACGTGGACGCGAACGCCGCGTGGTCTCCCGACGGGACGAGGATCGCCTTCGTCCGGTGCTGTCCCGACGGCACGAACGAAATCTACGTGATGAACTCCGACGGGTCGGGCGAGCTGAACCTGACGGAGACGGCTGCCGTGGAGGAGGCTCAACCCGTGTGGTCGCCCGACGGGACGATGATCGCCTACGCGGGGCTTCCCGCCGGCGGCGGCAACATCGATGTGTACGTGATGAACGCGGACGGGACCAGCCAGATCCGGCTGACCAACGATCCCTCGCCGGACCTCGCGCCCAGCTGGCAACCCCTCCCGGCCTGACACCAGCTCTGGTCGAACTTGCGGAGCCGGAGCGGAAAGGGGTAGCGTCCGGGGGCAACGATCGGTCTGGTGCCCGCCCGAGTCGGGAGCATCGAAATGAAG
>JBIOXZ010000141.1:0-8029 GCA_044869895.1 Actinomycetota bacterium
TTGAGCCTACTCGTGTGCCATGGTTCTGTGCCTTCATGGTCTCCTGACATGATGCGTCACGTCCACCGCCCCGTTGGCATGGTCGACTCGGATAGCGTGGCCGAATGAAGCTGCGGCTTCGGCTCGAGCGCTTCCTTATTGGGCTGCGAGGACTCGCGCTTCTTCGAGGCTGGCCCTTCGAGAGTGCGGACGTAGCCGACGCCCAGCTTGAGGCGGTGCGCGACGTGTTCTCGAGAAATGATGACTCCTCGACGCTCATCGATGTGTGCGACCTCGACGTACGCGACGCGTACGCCTCCTGGGCGGACACCTACGACGGACCGAACCCGCTGATCACCGCCGAGGAACCCGTCGTCCGAAGCTTCCTTGATGGATTCCAGCCGGGGCTGACACTCGACGTGGCATGCGGGACCGGTCGGCTCGCTCGGCTTCTCGGGGACTTCGGACACCGCGTCATCGCCATAGACGCCTCAACCGAGATGCTTGTGCGGGCTCGAACGAACGCACCTGGGGCGGCGCTTGTGCGCGGTGACCTCCGCCGATTGCCGATCGTGGACCGAAGCATCGACGTCGTGGTCTGCGGGCTGGCTCTCACTCACGTTCCAACGCTGCGCGAGCCCATCGCCGAGCTGGCCAGAGTGCTGAGACCCGGTGGTCACCTGGTCCTCTCCGACGCGCACCCGGTCGCGGTGGCGACCGGCGCTCATGCCTTCTTCGTCCGACAGGATGGTTCACGCGGGGTCACGCGCAACGAGGTCCACTGGCCGAGCGAGTACGTGGATGCATTCGGTTCGGCCGACCTGATGATCGAGCGGGTTGCTGAACCGCTTTTCGACGAGTCGTTCGTCGAGGAGATGCCCGAGGCAGCGATCCGCGACGCGGCCCGAGAAGCGCTTGTTGGGCTGCCGTTCGCGCTCGTCTGGCTGGTCCAAAGGAACCGATAAACGTGCTCAGCGAGCTGCTCCTCAATGGCGGAACGTAGTGTCGGGTCGGGGCAGTATTTTCCATCGAAGGCGACATGGCGGCAGCGAGGAACGAAGTGTACGCAGGTCCAATTCCTCGAACTCTAGCCCAAAACCAACCTCTGAGGATTGTTCGCGAGTGCTCATCTGCTCGCGGTTATGTGGCCGACTCCGGCGGCCTCCAGGCGAGGCCAGCTTCCAGCGCCTCGAGAACAACCGCTCGAGCATCTTCGGATACTTCCACTCCGTACCGATCGAGCAGAGGATCGGCCAAACCCTGGTACAGAGCCATCGATGCTCGTAGCGCCGTCAGCATTGACTCTCTACTGAGCACGGGCAGCGTTTTCGCAAACTGTCTAGTCCATGTGCCAGTGCGCGCTTCGACTCGCCGAGCCGCACTCGCGCGCTCCTCGCGTTGCATAGCGAGGAGTCGGAATAGAACTCTGTCTCGGATGAATTGAAGCCCATCCAGAGCCTCGTACAACTCTCCCCGAAGCACCTTTGTTTGGACATACCAGCTCCATGTCCACATCCTGTCTTCGATCCACCGCAGGTCAGCGGCATGATCTTCTTCATATTTGCCGGGAAGGGCCGATGAAACAATCCCGTCCTGTTCCCACAAGACGTGCGTCGCCAAACCGGCGTTCCGGGAGCCCACCCGCGAGCGGGCGAGCGGCTCGAAGTCCGCGTGTATGAGATCCCTGTACAGGACGATAAGCATGTGTGGGAGGCCCACGTGCTCGGCGAAGAAGGCTGCCACTACTGGCCCAGCCTTCTCCGCCATTCGACGGAGTTTCCCCGCCATTGCCTCTACGGCATCGTCCTCGACCACAAGTTGCATGTCGAGATCCGAGTAGATGTCAGCCTCACCGGAGGCGAACGAGCCACCGATCAGTATGCCCAGAATGCCGGGCTCGCTCATCGCGGTCCGACACACGGCCTCGAGCCTTCCTCGGTGAACCGGAAGATTGTCCGTACCCGCGGGAAGAGACAGTTCCATACGGAGGGACTCTAACCACGAGCTTGGGTAGACGCCTGTCGAGGCTAAGCCGCTGACGGAGCGGGCCGTCTCACACCTAGGCGCACTCCTCAGGTCCCGACCTTCCCATCATCCTCGCCATTGGGGTTTCGAGACAGGATCAGCAGGGCTTCGTGATGACATTCGGCATCGGGAGTACCTTCCACTCCCACACCCACCGGACTCGGCATCACGCGGGGGGGCGCTCATTTGCGCTTTATGTGCAGCCTTGAGGCCAAGGGGCGCGTTCAGGGAACGATGCTCTGGTTCAGGCGGAAGACGTTGTCCGGGTCCCAGGCCCGCTTCAGCTGGACGAGACGCTCGTACTTGGCGTCACTGTAGACGGATCGAACGACGTCGTCTCCGGTCTCGGCGACACCGTTCACGTACCGGCCGGCCACTGTGAAGGGCGTGATGGCGGTCACTCTCGAATGCACCCACTCACGATGCTCTTGGTCCAAGCCGGGATCGTCCCACATTGCCTCGTCACTCGCCCAGAAGGCCGCGTCGCGAGTCGGGAACGCCCTCGCGTCCACGTCGACTAGGGCGATTCTCGCCCACAGGACCAGAACGACAACGATCAGGCGCCGCCCTTGGGCGTCTCCTCAATCTGCGACTGGCACCCCTCGACAAGCCTATCCGGGAGACCAGCCGTGAAGCCGCTCTTCATGGAAAAGCGGTGCCCCCATCGCATCGCCTCATCGTTCATCGGCTGCGCGGTCAGTGCGGTTTCTGCTCGACCCTATCCACGACCGGGGATCCGAACTCTCGCATCGGGGCGAAGTGGCGCTCGGCCTGTTCCAGGGAGCCGCAGTGCAAGCCTCCCATCGAGACCATGGGCCGGCCGGCGATCTCCGGGCTGGAACTCCACCCCCGGCACCGCAAGCGAACAGGGGACGGTTCGGCGAGGACGGCGACTCCTTTTCTCGACGGTTGGAGGCCGACACAGAAAGCTCCGGGAACGTGGGATACGACATCCGGGGTGCACGCGCGAAGAGCTAGGACTCGCGCCGCGGAGAGGAGATTCGCTGTCTCGTCGGGCGACGAGGAGGTGGACATAGGGGTCATTCACATCTTGAGTCTGCAAAACACGCGTCAGGGACGAGACTCGAGCAGTCGCTTCAAAGCGTCGAGGTTCTCGGCGACCGCGGCCTTCACCCTCGAGGCGGCTCTTCCCCCGAGGAGTCGCAGTGGGCCGGCCATTTGCAGCTCGACCGTGTTGACGAGGATGGTTCCTGCTCCGATGGTTCCAACTCGTACCGCAGCTTTGCGGGGAACGAACCCAGCGTCCCCTCGACGGCGAGCCGACGACCCGGCGCGAGCTCCGTCACCCTGAAGCCCTCCTCGCTGGGCTTCGGGATCTGGCGTCGCTGAACGTACGTCGCGCCGACGGCGACGGGTCCGGGTGAGCTCTTTCGCGTTTCGGCGATCGCGTGGTTCCACTTCGGCACGTTTTCGAAGTCCGACAGGAACGCAAACACCTCGTCGACCGGCCGATCGATCGCCACGGAGTTGCTGAATATTTCCATATCGCTTCTCATCAGCGGCACCGTTCCCGGCGCGGGCTTATCGATAACGGGTGGCTCATGGGACGGCCCCTATCATGCATCTACCATGCCCACCCGGAATGACATCCGAAACGTGGCGATCGTGGCCCACGTGGACCACGGCAAGACGACCCTGGTCGACGCGATGCTGTGGCAGTCGGGTGCCTTCCGAGCGAACCAGGACGTCGCCGAGCGAGTGCTGGACTCGACGGACCTCGAGCGTGAGAAGGGCATCACGATCCTGGCGAAGAACACCGCCGTCCGCCACGGCGACCTGAAGATCAACATCGTCGACACGCCGGGCCACGCCGACTTCGGAGGCGAGGTCGAGCGCGGGCTCACGATGGTGGACGGCGTCCTACTGCTGGTCGACGCCTCCGAGGGGCCGCTCCCGCAGACGCGATTCGTCCTCCGCAAGTCGCTCGAGGCGCTCCTGCCGGTGATCCTGGTCGTGAACAAGGTCGACCGGCCCGACGCGCGGACCAAGGAGGTCGTCGACGAGGTCTATCAGCTCTTCCTCGACCTGGACGCCGACGAGCATCAGATCGAGTTCCCGGTCCTGTACGCCGACGCCAGGGCCGGGCGCTGCGGCCCCGACTCCACCGCGCTCCCGCAGAACCTCGAGCGGCTCTTCGACGCCCTGCGGACCCACATCCCCGCCCCCTCCTACGAGGAGGACCACCCGCTCCAGGCGCTCGTGACCAACCTCGACGCCTCGCCCTACGTCGGGCGGCTCGCGCTCTGCCGCGTTCGGAACGGCACGATCCGCCGAGGCCAGGTGGTCGCGTGGTGCCGGTCGGACGGCACGATCGAGCCGGCGAAGATCGCCGAGCTCTACGTCACCGAGGCCCTCAACCGCGTCGAGGCCGAGGAGGCGGGTCCGGGCGAGATCGTCGCCGTGGCCGGCATCGACGAGATCACGATCGGCGAGACGCTCGCCGATCCCGACGACCCGCGCCCACTGCCGGTGACCCGCGTCGACGAGCCCTCGCTCTCGATGACGATCGGCATCAACACCTCGCCGGCTTCCGGACGCGACGGTGACAAGCTCACCGCGCGACAGGTGAAATCTCGCCTCGATCAGGAGGTCGTCGGCAACGTCTCGATCCGCGTGCTCGAGGGCGACCGTCCCGACCGGTGGGAGGTCCAGGGCCGGGGCGAGCTCCAGCTCGCGGTGCTCGTCGAAGTGATGCGGCGCGAGGGGTTCGAGCTCACGGTGGGCAAGCCGCAGGTCGTCACCCGCGAGATCGACGGGCGCCTGCACGAACCGGTGGAGCGCGTGGCGATCGACGCGCCCGAGGAGTACCTAGGTGTGATCGCGCAGCTTCTCGCCCTTCGCAAGGGTCGGATGGAGAACATGGTGAACCACGGCACTGGGTGGATCCGCATGGAGCACCTGGTTCCCGCTCGCGGCCTGATCGGCTTTCGGACCGAGTTCCTCACCGAGACGCGCGGCACCGGACAGCTCCACCACGTGTTCGAGGGGTACGAGCAGTGGCACGGAGAGCTTCGAACGCGCCCGACGGGCTCACTCGTCGCCGACCGCACCGGTGTCACCACGGCGTTTGCCTTGCTCACGCTCCAGGAGCGCGGGTCGCTGTTCGTCGGGCCCGGCGAGGACGTCTACGAGGGCATGATCGTCGGTGAGAACGCCCGCGCCGAGGACATCGACGTGAACCCGACGAAGGAGAAGAAGCTCACGAACATCCGTCAGTCCACGGCCGAGGAGTTCACGCGGTTGATCCCCAAGCGTGCATTGGTTCTGGAGCAGGCGCTCGAGTTCATCCGGGAGGACGAGTGCGTGGAGGTGACGCCTTCGAACGTGCGGCTCCGGAAAGTGCTCCTCGGCCAACAGGACCGCGCAAAGGCCGCCCGGCGCGGTCGGCCCGGGTCAGACCAATTGCGTTCCGCTTCACAGTAGGAAGTAGAAGATGCGTGACACAGGTGGTCGATCACTGGATAGACCATTCTCCAGAGACGACCGCGAGATCCTCTCCATCAACCTGCAGGGTTTCCAGCTCGGGCGCGGTGAGGATCTGGTCGATCAGCTCGGCCGGGACGCCGACGTAGGTGTCGTATGAGTCTAGGGAGGTCCCCACGCACCACGTCCTGTCGCCGGGAACCACACGTGTGGCGTCTGCCAGCGCGTCCAGCCAAAGCGCGGGACGACCTCGAGCGGGCCACGAAACACGAGATGTGGGTTGCCCAGCCACGACACTACGACCTGGCTCGGATCGAGCCTCAGCCCGTCCCAGCCCTCCCAAAGCCCGAACCAGCACGTGGTCGACGTGAACGGGGCGAGCAGGCGCAGAAGAACTAGCGTCTCTGCCTCCGGAAGGGTGCTGTCCTCGGGTGTCGCATCCTCATCCCATGCTCCGCTCGGCCCGAGGGGGACGGGGGTACCGGGCGGAACCGTGATGCGGCGAAACGCTACGGTGCCTTCAGTCGCGTTCTAGAACTCGCCGCGACCTCTCGCCAGCGAATGCGACGAGTCCGAGAAGGACTCACCCACGCGAGATGCAAGATGCGAGCGTAAGCCGCATACCTCCCCGGGACCAGTGTGCGGACCGGGATCCCCTCCTCAGTCACCAAGTCGCGAAGCATGTCCCCGACCAGCGTAATCACCGTCCATGGGTCGGTGACAGGCTCGAGTTCCTTCGGTGGTGCTCCACGCCCGCGCGCTATGCGCGGATGTTTTGGTTCAGGCGGAAGACGTTGTCGGGGTCCCAGGCTCGCTTCAGCCCGACCAGTCCCGTCAATCTCGGAGTCTCTCGATCCGCGCGAGAAGACCTTTGCCGATTACGCGCTGGTCGCGACCTTCCACAGGTGGCCGTCGGGGTCGCTGAAGTACCCGAAGTACCCGTACGGAGAGGCCGCTGCTTCCCTCACGACGTCACCGCCGGCCGCGACGGCGGTAGCCATGACCTCGTCCACGGCTTCTCTCGACGGGACGATGTAGTGGAACGACACACCCCGGAACCCGGATCCCTCGGACGAAACACCGGCATCCTGGGCCGCTGCCTCCCATTCGTACAGGGCCAGTGACGACGATCCCTCACCCATGTTGAAGGACACGAAGCTCGGATAGTCCTGGTCGATCGTGCAACCCAAACCTTCCCCGTAGAACTTCTTGGAGCGGGCCAGGTCCTCGACCCCGATCATGATGGTGGTCACCTGCAGAGCCACGATTGCCTCCCTTCTCCGCCGCGCCAACGCACAAGCCTATTTGACGAGACGAAGCGGCAACGTCTGACGACCGGAAGACGAGCCGTCAGCGTTCCTGAAAGATCTCGATGGGGTTCCCTGATGGGTCGTCGACCAGGATCTGAGCCCCGCCAGGACCGCGAACGATCTCGTTTCGGAAGGACAGCCCGGTTGCCCGGAGTCGATCCACCTCGGCCTCGATGTCGTCCACGAGGAGCTGGATGCGGTTCCACCCGCCGGGTTCGGGCCGCCGACCGTCGGGCATCGGCCGTCCCGCCGAGCTATCCGGCCCGCTGAGGAGGAGTCGGAGATCGCCACGGGCAATGTCCGCGAACGCCGGTCCCCACCTCGACAGGAGCGTGAAACCGAAGTTCGTCGTGTAGAAGGCCAAGGCGGCATCGACGTCGTCGACCATGTACCGGACGTTCACGGTCGGGCTCACGCGGGCTCGAGCTTGAAGACAGTGTGATCCCGGGCCAGCGCCTGGAGCTCATCGTCGGACGTTGTCGGCGTGGCGAAATAGGTCCGGACCATGGAGTTCTTGTTCGAGGCCAGGTATTCGTGAAGGATCGGCAGGCGGCTCTCGACCGGCACTTCGACAAGACGAACCTCATCCCGTGTGGCGCCCCGGCTGACCGTGACGTGACCCGCCGCTCGGGCGTTCTTGATCGTGTTGGTCTCCCCGAAGACCGAGACCCAATACCACCCGTCCGCCCCCTGGTCCAGGAGCCAGAAGGGTGTCGAGTACTCCTTGCCGCTCTTCCGGCCCCGAACCGTGACCACGCGCATCGGCTTCGGTCCTTTTCCGCGACGCACCACGCGTGTCAAGACGTCGTTCCCGATGCGCTTGAACGCGCCGTGCCGGTAGGCCTTGGGCACCCGGGGATTGTGCCACTCGGGTGAATTCGGCGCGAACCCCAGCCGTCAGTCGCTCGCGATGACCTCGGCCGGCTCCCTCATCGATGCCCGGCGCTCGGCCTCGCGTGATGCGATGTGACGAGCGATGTGCTTCGCGTCCCTGCCGACGCCGGCGATCACGTCCGAGGACACCGCATACTGGAAGACCAAGCCCATGAAGTACAGGCCCGGCTCGGAGCACACGACCCCGCGATCGTGAACCGGCAGGCCGTCCTCGCGGAAGACCGGTAGGTCGATCCACCGGAAGTCCTGGCGGAACCCCGTGCACCAGATGACGTTCGCCACCTCGAGGACCCGGTCGTCGTCCAGGACCGGTAGACCGCCACGCGCGCCGACGACCCTCGGGACGCGCCGGACCCCCTGCCCGATCAGATCCTTCG
>JBIOXZ010000142.1:0-14952 GCA_044869895.1 Actinomycetota bacterium
CGGCCGTCGTATTCGACCAGCTTGTACACCGAGTCCAGGTACGGCGCATCCGCGGAGACGCCAACCCTGGTCCCCACCCCGAACGAGTCGATGGGGGCTCCCGCGGTGACCAATCGGTCCACGTCGCTCTCGTCCAGGCCGCCGCTGGCGAAGATCCGAACGTGGGTGAGGCCGGCTTCATCCAGGATGGCTCGGGCCTCCCGGGACAGGGCGTCCAGGTCGCCGCTGTCGAGCCGAACTCCGAGCGGCTCGGTCAGGCCGAGCTCCTCGATCACCTCGATCGCGTTTCGGACGCCGTTCGCCGTGTCGTAGGTGTCCACGAGGAAGGTGGTGCGGGACGGGAAGTCCTGGGCGAAGGCCCGGAACGCATCGGCCTCGGTGGGAAAGGCCTCGACGTAGGAATGGGCCATCGTCCCCGCAGCCCGCAGGCCGTACCGCCGGGCGGCCTCGACGTTGCTGGTCGCGGCGAACCCCACCATCGCGGTGGTTCGTGCCACGGCCACGGCGGCGTCGATCCCCTGGGTCCGGCGGAAGGCGAAGTCCACGAGGTCTCGGTCCCCGGCGGCCACCCGACACCGCGCAGCCTTGGAGGCGATCGTGGTCTGGAACGTGATCTGGTTGAGTAGGAAGGTCTCCACCAGCTGGGCGACGGGGATCGGCGCGGTCAGCTCGATCAGCGGCTCGTCGGCGAACACGATCCGCCCCTCCGGCACCGCCCACACGTCGCCCTTGAACCGAAGCGATCGGAACCGCTCGATGGTCTGCTCGTCGTAGCCGAGTTCGTTCGACAGGTACCGCAGGTCGTCGTCGTCGAAGCCGAAGCCCTCCAGGAAGGCGAGGCACGGCTCCAGTCCCGCCGACACCAGGAAGCCACGGTTCGGGGGGAGATGGCGGACGAACAGGCTGAACGTCGCCACCTCCTCCATGCCGCGGCGAAGATAGCTCGCCGCCATGTTGAGCTCATAGAGGTCGGTGAGGAGCGCCCCGCCCATCGTGGCTACAAGGCTACGCGAACCGCCGGGCCGCCCGGCGCTCGCGGTGAGCTCGGTCGTAGGCTTGATCCGTGGTCAGCCGTGCCCGCTTCGATGAGCTCGCGGCCGAGGCCTTGGACTCGCTCCCCGATTGGGTCCTGGACCGGCTGGAGAACGTGGAGATCCTGGTAGAGGAACGCCCGCCCCGGCGGGAGCCGAACCTCCTCGGTCTGTACCACGGCATCCCCCTGACGAAGCGGGGTGCGGGCTATGCCGGCGTGCTCCCCGACACGATCACCCTGTACCGCAGGACGATCGAGGGCGTAGCTCGTGATGAGGACCACCTGCGCACCCTCATCGCCCACACCGTCGAGCACGAGGTGGCCCACTTCTTCGGGATCTCGGACGACCGGCTGCGCGACATGGACGCCTACTGACGTCGGTGGCTCACTGATGGCCGGGGAACGAGACGAGATGATGATGAGGATCGCGCTCCAGGAGGCCGGAGCCGCCTCGTCCTGGGGCGACGTACCGATCGGGGCCGTGGTCACGAGGGAGGACGAGGTCCTGGCCCGGGCGGCGAACGCACGCGAGCGCGATCGGGATCCTACGGCTCATGCCGAGGTCCTCGCGCTTCGGAGCGCGGCTCAGCGCCTGTCGACGTGGCGCCTCGAGGACTGCACGCTCTACGTGACCCTGGAGCCGTGTGCGATGTGCGCGGGCGCGCTGGTGCTCGCCCGTGTGGAGCGGTTGGTGTTCGGCGCGAAAGACGACAAGGCGGGGTTCGCAGGCTCGCTCGGCGATCTCGTGCGGGATCCCCGGTTGAACCATGCGGTCGAGGTCGAGTCCGGCGTGCTGGCCGAGGAGTGCGGCGAGCTCCTCCGCGCGTTCTTTCGGGAACGCCGGTAGGACCGCCGTCAGCGGTTGCCCAGACGCCTGCGCATCGCCTGACGGATCTGCTCGGCGACCTCCGGCATCGACTGCTCCATGGAGCCGAAATGACGGGCATGCATGACGATGCACCGAAGTGGTGCGGTGGCGACGACCGACGCTGTGCGCCGCTCCGTCTCGAGCAGCGCGATCTCGCCGAAGAAGTCGCCCGGCCCGAGCGCATCGACTCGGTCGCCGTCGACGATGACCTCGGCCGCTCCCTCCTCGATCACGAAGAACTCGTGCGCGAACTCCCCCTGCTCCACGAGGTGCTTGCCCGGTTCGAGATTGACCTCGTCGGCCCATGTCGAAACCCGCTGACGCTGGTTCTTCGACAGGCCCTTGAACAGCGGGATCGCCTTCAGTCGATCGGCATCCATGTCGTCTTCCCTCCCTGCATCTCCAACGATCTCTTGTCACAGCCCCGGTGGGAACGTGTAGCTCGACGGGATAGGGTCGGGCAGCTCTGCCTCCGTCCCGTACGTGACGACGATCTCCTCGTGGGCGAACAGCTCGAGCGTTGTCGGATCCCCAGTCGCAAGCTGGCCGTCAACGTACACCCGGAGGGTCCTGTCACTCTGTGCGCAGTAACCGCCGACGCACGTCGGCGTCAATCGCACTCCCCACACGTCGAAGAACTCGACCAGTGTGAACGACTGGACGGTGGGCGACTCGACGTGGATGATCCCCCTCGTGTCGTGGGTGTGGAGAGGTGAGAACACGACCTGCGGGCTGGTAATGATCCCGATCTGTGCTGGAACGACCTGCTTCGTGCCGTTCACGTACAGGTCGAGGTGCTGGTGCATGTGGAGGGTGGTGCCCTCCGAAGGAAGCGCAGGCAGGCCGATCGTCGACAGCCGAGCCGTCAGGTCTTCAGTGTTGGCCGGCCACGGAGCCGGCCCGGTCAGGATGCCGGGCAGGGTCGCCGGGTTCACCGACGGGGCGCCGGAGACCCGGACCGGGCCGGTGCTGGGGGAACGAGACCGGGTGAGGAGCAGGACGCCTCCCGCCACCCCGAGCACCGCGACCACGATGACCACCCGAGTCGTCAAGCCGCGGACGCGTCGCGTTCGCTCCATCCTCCGCTGGAGGGCCTGGCGTTCCTGCCTGGCCTGATCCCTCCGCTCGGCATTCGTGGCCGGTCCGTCGGTCGCCGTTCCCGGTGCCGCGCGGTTCGGCCGGGGCATGGTGCGCGTGGATCGCTTCCGCTTCGCCATCGATACCAATCATCCAACCACCGGGACCGGGAATTGTCCGTCGAACGGTTGCTAGACTCCCGGCGGAGGCGTGCCGGAGTGGACGAACGGGACCGCCTCGAAAGCGGTTAGGGGTCTAAACCGCCCCTCGCGTGTTCGAATCACGCCGCCTCCGCCAGATTGGCTCTTGTGCTCGGCGAGAGCACAATGGCCGCCCGCGGCGAAAGGCGCAGGCGGCTCCGCTCGGCGGACAAGAGACGGGCTTTTGGTCCTAGCGCAAGCCCCCTAGGGCCTCAACGACTGCGGCACGGGGTGACGCACTTGCAACCGCGGTAGGCCAGATCAGGACAGCGTCATCGCGCTCCTCCACCCGCAGCGCGTTGCAGAACCCGTTGCCCTCCTCGTCCGCCACAGTCACCACAGGGGTCTCCGCGGGGAACCGCGCTAGCTCCTCGCGCAGCCGTGCGACGTTCATTGGCTCAGCGGTCATGGCCTGCTCCTCCTTTCGGATAACCAGAGCGTAACTCCCCCAACGGGTACGAGTGTGGGAGGCGTCAGTCCAAGAGACCCAGCAGCGCTCCAAACCCCCATGCCACGAGGCCAAGGAGCAACATGGTCAGGGGAACGACGAAGAAGAGGCCCAGTATCCACTTGCGCGCGCTCGGCCACTGCCACCTTCCAAGGGCCGGCCTGGGCTCCCAGTGGCCTCGTCGCGAGCTACCAAGGAGCGTCCTCGTCACAACCAGAGGATACGCGGCGAATCTGATTGATGCCGAGGGGCCCCATCTTCGCCGAGCATCGCTAGGCTGACGCCTGCAAAGGGCGGAGCTCATTCGGAGACGTACCTCCCGAAGGAGGTCCGGGTCCTATTCGTTTACGAGTCTCCCCCAGCAGGCGGAACCAACAGTCGCAGCGAGGGAGCGCAACGATGATTGCGGTCTCTATGCGTCAGACAGTAGCCCGTGTGACGTACCGAGCCAAGCGGTCACCTTCGTCAAGGTCAACTGCCTGGTTGGGAGAATCACGTACGAAACAGCGTGGGCGCGATGTCCTCGATCAGGCGGGCGATCGTCTCCATCATGTCGAACACCGCTTCGGCCTCGGAGCGCTCGGGATCCAGGCGCGCCATCAGCTCGATGCCCAGGAACATCGCGCAGATCGCGTAAGCGGCCTCGCGCACCGGCACCATCGAGGCCATGGGGTACTTCGCCGCGGTCCGCGTGAGCGCCTCCTCGACGAGCCGGATCCACCCATCGAACCGGTCCAGAAGCGTCCCCCCACGCTCAGAGTCCGTGGCCGCCGCCATCAGCTGTGTGACCGTGGTCACGGACCCGCTCTCGAGGTCCTCGGCATGCAGCCGGCGGGCGATCGCGACGAGGTCTGACAGCGACTCGACCTTCGACGCGGCCTCGCGGTACCGGCGGACGTTCCGCTCGGAGACCCGACCGAATGCCTCCAGCAGCAGATCGTTCACTGTGCCGAAGTGGTAGAAGATCAGCGCCTGGTTGAACCCGCCCCGCCGGGCGATCGACCGGGCGGTGGTCTCGGCAAACCCCTCCTCGCGCACCGTCTCGAGCGCCGCCTCGACGATCCGGTCCCGCGTGGCGGCGCCGCGCGTGGCCGCGATGCTCAAGGCGCCCACCGCACCCGAACATCGTCGCACCACGAGCAGTCGTCGTCTTCCCTCCTGAGCCACTCGTTCCATCGGCCGCGGCGCCGCGAGACGAGCATGAAGAAGCTGGCCGCGTGCTTCGACAGCCCGGGGCGCGACAGGACGTACGCCAGCCCGCGATAGCGGGCCGTCGCCCAAAGACAGGTGACGAACGCGGCCGGCCCGACCCAGGCGCGTCCCCGATCGTCGACGACGACGAGCTCGCGCCCGAGCCAGGGGACGGCCCCGTAGCGCTCGCGGGCGGTCGCGGAGCCCGCCGGCAGGAGCTCCACCTCAAGGAGGCAGGGCTGCTCCGCGAGCCAGTCCCGACACCGGAGACAGAACGTGCACCGCTCGTCGTAGAGGACGGTGATCATCGTGCTGGCCTCGCCCGGCTCGGGGATGGACGCGAGGCCGGCCGGAGCCCGGTCGTCCACCGTCATCCCTCTGTCGGTGCGGGTGCCGGCGGCACGAACACCTGGGGCACGACGGGCGACGGCATATGCCGCAGCTCGCGCCGAGCGCGGATCCGCCAGAACACGAGCACGTTCACGAAGTGGATCGCCGCGAGGCTCACGAGCAGCAGCGCCAGGCGGTTCACGAGGAACTGCATGGCCTCGAACCCGTCATAGCCGCGCGAGGCCCGCAGGATCCAGAGCGCGTAGCCCAGGTTCAGCATGTAGAACCCCGTGACCAGCAGCTTGTTCACGGCCTCGGCCAGCTGCGGACGGTCGGCGAACACGTCGTGCAGGAACGCCGTCCCATTCCGGAAGAGCGTCCTGGCGAGCCACACGGTGAGCCCGACGGCCACCGCGATGTAGATCGCCTGGACGAGGATGGCGTTGCCTTCGGTATTCATCGTCGCCTCCTCTGTGCTATTGGGCATCTTGAGCAAGCGCTCAAAGCATACGCTCAACCCACCGACGCCGTCAAGCCCCCTATCTCCGCGAGCAAGGACCCTCGACCTAGACACGCCCAGTTGCAGGACGATCGGAGTGACGGGCGTTTCGCTCATCCCCCGTGACTTGACGTGATCTCCCGGACCGCGCCGTGACGCCGATCTGGGCCAAGTCCCCCCGTCCTAGCAGCGCTTCGCCGGCCTGTTCCTCTCGCTGGATCGTTGCCGACTGCCTTGTTGTCCACGGACTCCGTCAAGCCTTGAGAATTTCCTTCGCAGACTGGCCACCCACCTCGATCTCCTCCTTCCCCTACCTGCTCATAGACTTGGGATTCGACGTGTCTGGCAAATCGTGCGACCAACCCGGTAACTACTCCTAAGGCCATAAAGGATCGCGATGCCCGAGGTTGACGTGGTGACGGGGGCCTTCGGGTACACGGGCAGGTACATCACCGCACGCCTGCTGGACTCCGGCAGGAGCGTGAGGACGCTGACCGGCCACCCGAATCGCCCGAACCCGTTCGGGGATCGCGTCGCCGCCGTCGCCTTCGATTTCGACGACCGACGAAAGCTCGCGGAGCATCTGCGTGGGGCAACCACGCTGTACAACACGTACTGGGTCCGGTTCCCCCGTGAAGATGTCACCTTCGAGCGGGCTGTTGCGAACAGCGAGACCCTCATCCACGCGGCCAGGGATGCCGGCGTGCGCCGGATCGTCCACGTGAGCATCACGAACCCGTCGGAGGACTCGCCGTTCGCGTACTTCCGCGGCAAGGCCAGGGTGGAGCAGATGATCCGCGACTCGGGTCTCGGCTACTCGATCGTGCGTCCCACGGTGATCTTCGGGCGGGAAGACATCCTCATCAACAACATCGCCTACATCCTGCGCAGGATCCCGGTCTTCGGGATACCCGGCTCGGGCTCATACCGGCTTCGGCCGGTCTCGGTTGAGGACGTCGCCGACATCTGCGTGCGGTCCGGACTTGGGGAATCGGACGAGGTGATCGACGCCGTCGGCCCCGAGACCTTCACCTTCGAGGAGTTGGTCCGGCTGATCGCGCAAACCATCGGTCGCCGCACCCTGTTCGTGCACGTTCCACCCGCCGTGGCTCTCAATGCCGCCGCGATCATCGGTCGGGTGGTCGGTGACGTGATGGTGACCAGGGACGAGCTGGACGGCCTCATGGCTGAGCTTGTGATGACCGAGGGTCCGGCGGCCGGTATCAGGCGTCTCACCGAGTGGCTGGCGCAGAGCGCCGCCGTCGTTGGCAAGCGCTACGCCTCGGAGGTCTCTCGGCACTACGTTCGCCCCCGTCGATGACCGAGCATCTCAGCTCATGGCGAGAGTGAGGGAACCATGTGCGTTTGGGCGTTGGAGCTAGACCTCCCGTGGCGAATCTAGGGTCATGTTCTTCCGATCGTTCAGGCGCTGGCAGCAGCCTCCTCTAGGCCAGAGGTCGCAGGCGGCCAGGGCCGAATCCTTCCTGTCATGGATGACCCCAACACGAGGTGACAAAGCCTGAACACCGATACCTGGGCGTCGAGTTCGAAGATGGTCACGACGTCGGCTCCAGGATAATGACACGACGGTGCTGCTCGGATTCGTGGTGACACCAGTCGTCGGGATTCGCGGACCCGCCCACCTGCACGGCGTTGAATCTGAGGGTCGTGGCGTGGGCAGTGTTCGGGTGGGTCTCCACGATGTGCCGAGTGAGGATGCAGAGCACGACGCTGTCGTCCGGCCCAGGACCGATCCACCCCAGGGAGCAGACCGGGCACCTGGCAGTGGCGTGTGGCAGAGGGCACGGAGTGTCGTCGCTTATGGTGCCTGAAGCTTCGCCGTGTACGCGGCAGTAGTCCTCGCCGTCTTCAAGATCCTTCCGTTCTCCCATCTCCCTCCTACTATCGCAACATGGTGCAGTGAAGTTGAGAAGTGCTGTTCGATGTCCCAGCCGTCGGCAGACGACGGCGGAGGCGCTGTTCAGGTACGGGAACGTGTCACTGGCCGCTCGGTGTTCATCCTGTCGTCACGCTCAGCTGTTCTCCGCCGGTGATCGATACGGGCCCGGGCTCAAGCACGCTCCCGTCCAGCTTCGCCCCCGGTTCCGACGGTGTGATCCGCACCAAGGTCAGGCCGCTCGCGACCCGCACGTGGATCAGCCCCGGTTCGGGATAGGTCTGCGGCCGCAGCCCTCCGTAGTAGTAGGCGAGGATGTCCGACACGGAGTAGCCGCGCAGAGCCTTCCCGTACGCGCCCCACTGGACCATTCCGACCCCGTGCCCCCATCCCCGGCCGGTCACCACCGCGGCGTCCGGATCCGAGGAGACGGTGAGCCATTTGGAGGGGATCGTGACCGGCAACGAGGCCTGCGGGTACCGACCCGGCAGCAGGCACGGCGCCCAGATGTTCACGTCGTCGCGGAAGGTGCCGAGGTCCATCGAGCGGGACGTACCACTTCCCGAGACGACGATCGTCGTCTCGTCCAGGCGCACGCTCGAAATCGTCCGCCCGCCGGGCCAATCGCCCCCCGCGTGAAGGAACCTCGCGAGATCGGGAAAGGGCAGCCGCACCAGCCAGCGCGATACCGGTGATGCCCCGTCGTCGCGTTCGACGACTGGGCGCAGGTACGGCAGCGGAGCGCTGCCGAAGACCTGATCGTTCCCGTACGTGTGCCCGTTCGAGGTGGAAAAGTAGACCGTGTCGGCGGGTCTTCCCTCATACAGCAGAACCTCGCCCGACGTCGCTCGAACGGCCCGGTACCAGCGACGGATGTCCGCTTCGGGCGGTACCGGGATGCCCGCGTAGACCTGGCACGAGGTAGTCGCGCAGATCGGCGTCTTCAGCGTCTGGCCCTGCGAGCCGCTCCATCCCGTGGTTGCCAGGGCGTAGCTTCGGGCCGCGATCGCCTGCGCCTCGAGCGCCGCCGTCGGCCACGACGGCGGGACCTCGGCGATTCCCTGAAGGTACCGTTCGAAGGGGAGCGTCACCACGAGGCTGAGGGTCCCGTCGTCCGAGCGCTTCACCGACAACAACCCCGGATATCGAGCGAGGAGTGAGGAGCGCTCGGGGCGGACACATCTCGACGGTGTCTTCGGATAGCGCCCGCGGACCAGCAGCGAACCTCGGTGGGGCGCTCGGATGCGTACCGACTCGGGGCTCACGCCGGGGCTCTCGGACACGATCGGGGGAGGCGCCGGCGAGCTCGGCCTCGACCGCGAGGGCCGCTCTGGTGTCGTCGAGCAAGACGCGAGGGCGACGAGTAGCGCCAACAGGATTAGGCGCCAGACCCGATGAGCGGAGAGGTGCCCAGCCACGCCGCGCACGCTATCAGTCAGCGCGGGTTGGGTCCCGACTTGGCCCGACGCCTGGCCGATAAGGTGCGAGGCGTTGGGCGCGGGGCACCAGTGACCTGAGAGGGAATTTGTCGGCGAACGGCCCTGAACAAGACCATGTGATTCCGAGGCTGGTCGTGAATCCGTTCGTCGATCAGGTCGTGGCGCAACGCTACGCCGAGGCGCGTCCACGACTTCACGATCACGTAGTCGCCTTGCTGGCCGAACGCATTCCGGCACCCCATCGTGCCCTCGATATGGGGTGTGGCACCGGTCTGTCGACCAAGCCACTTACCTCCTTTGCACGCGTGGTGGTCGGCGTCGACGCGTCCGAGGAGATGTTGACGGCCCGGGCGGGGGAGGACGACGCTCACTACGTAAGGGCACGGGCAGAACGCCTGCCGTTTCCTGAAGACGCGTTCGACCTCGCGACGGCAGCCTCGGCCATCCGCTGGTTTGGCTCGGAGACCATCGGCGAGATCGGCCGCGTTCTCAAACCGAAGGCCTGGCTCGTGGTGTACGACGTGCGGTTTCGTTCGGAGATGGTCGGGGAAGAAGCGTTCGCTCAGTGGATGAAAGAGGAGTGTGCACCTCGGTACCGTCCGGTCCCGAAGAACGAGTTCACATCAGCGAGCGTGGCCAGCATCGGATTCGTGCCAACGTGGAAAGCGGACCTTCGATTCGATGTCCCGATGACGCAGAACATGCTCGTCGCGTACCTGATGACGCACAGCGAGCGCATCGCGGCGGTACGTGAGGGACGCGAGACGGAGGTTCAACAGGAGACGTACCTGACCGAGGCACTCAGACGCTTCTTCCCAGACGCGGAGCGTCGCCTGCTTGGCTTCGGCATTCCGATCGAAGTCTTCTCACGGTAGGGCTGGTTCGGAGTGAGGAGTGCGAAGCCTTCCAGCGAACGCCAGGAGACATCAAATACTCGCTCGCGGTCGCTGATGATCCCCGTGATGACGCTCGCGGAGTTCTCGAAGACACGCATCAATGTGACACCTTGCTGACCGAGTTTCGCCATGTGTGCAGCGACGCGTTGCTCGTCGCCGACGAGTACGGCCAGGTCCCGGGTGTCGCTTGCCGCGGACGGACTTCATTGCAGATGGGACAAGGTGTCGATATGAAGTGAGCTGTCTTCAAGCTCAGTCAGAGGTGTAGGCTACCCATCACGAACCGCAGACACGTCTTTCAGGCGCGGTGACGTTGTCGTGCACCGTGATCTCTTTGCCGGTCGCATCTGGTACGGGCGTGCCGAGATAGTCGTCGAAGACTCCGTAAATGGACCGCTCTTGAGCTACTGGGGACCGGGCGCAGAAGTGCGCGCGCCCGTAGATGCTCTTGACGGTCGTCCCTTGCGCGTCCCCATCACCGACTGGGTGCTGGAGCCGCGGCCCTGGCACTCAACACATGTCCTGTCCCGTTGGTGCCAAAGGGACGCCTACAGCATCTGGCTCTGGGAGACAGAGAGTTGGCGCTTTGCAGGCTGGTACATGAACATGTAGTCGCCATCCCTCCGTACGCAGATCGGCTTTGACGCGGCCGACCACATCCTCGATGTGTGGGTAGAGCCGAATGGCACGACCTCGTGGAAGGATGATGACGAGCTCGACGAGGCCGTCCGAGCTGGTGCGTTCAAGGCTCAGGCCGCTGACGCTATACGCCGAGAGGCTGCGCGGGGCGGCGGCAGGGATCCGTGGTCATGAGCCCTTCACCGAGGCGTGGACTAGATGGCGGCCCGATAGAGCCTGGCCAGTTCCGAGGTTGAAGCCAGATTGGGAATCGGTCTTTCCTTCATCGCTGGATGTCATTTGTGACGGAACGACTCGAAAATCGCCCGCGGCTATCGGCCGCGATTCGCCCCTATGGCTGCTATGCCGGCGGATGCTCGGAACGCGATACTGGACGCTGTTGACGGAGCTCGCGTGAATGCCGGTCGGCGGTGCCGAGCGCGAACAGCGCCATAGCTTCGATCGCATAAACGCCCGCGAAGAGCCACCGAATCGTGTCGCCTGGCCAGCTGATCGTTCCGACAAGAAACACGACTGCCGCAAAGGCGCAGAAACCCATCCCGAGGAGCCAGACAATTCCCCGGGGCCAGAGGGCAGCTCCGACGACGAAGGCAACGTATGCTGCATCCCTGTAGGCATTCGATCCAAACGGGCCCCCTCCCAGCTCAACGGCTCCGGGAAGATGTGTCAGAACGATCGAGAGACCAAAGGCACAGAAGACAATCGCGAGCAGCGCCCACCGCAGCAGGTTCATGTCGCAAAT
This sequence comes from Actinomycetota bacterium, assembly GCA_044869895.1. Lineage (GTDB taxonomy): Bacteria > Actinomycetota > UBA4738 > UBA4738 > HRBIN12 > AC-69. The sequence continues at coordinate 11,260 of JBIOXZ010000142.1, forward strand.
GATGCCACGGCGAGCGACTGTGTCCACGGAATAGTGGCTGTAAGGGCTCAGCCAAGGCTCGCCATCGTTACCGCTGGGCTGCCCACTGGAGAACGCACGCGTCTTCGTCGGTGCTCCTTGGATACCGTCGGACCGAAGGTGGGATGGATCACAAGGGAAACGACCCCGCCTCCTGTCCGGGGGCTGGAGTCCATCAATCACGAAGATCGAGCCGCATGGCGACCTCACTCAGAGAGGGATCGGACGGCAGCCTTTGCCGACCACCGGAGAGAGAGAATCCGCACGACTCGTACAGCCGTCGAGCGGCGTTCCCTTCGGTCACCCACAGCTGGACACCGGTCGCGTCGTGGTCCCTCGCCCACTGAACCACCGCAGCGACGAGTTGCCGCCCGACGCCTTGGCCCCTGGTGTGAGGTGCGACCCACATCGAGACGAGTTCCGCCCTTGTGACATCCTCGGGCGCGACGAAGGTCCTGACCAGGCCAACCGTCTCGTCGCCGTCGATAGCGAGGAACGTCGCCGCGGACTGGCGTTCGAGGCTCTCACGCCAAACGGACTCCGGTCGGTCCTGCTCTTCTTCCAGACGTGACCCAAAGGCGAAGGGCGCGTCGGTGAGAGCGCGGATGCGAACGTCGCGTACCCGTTCCCAGTCCTCGCTCGAAGCAAGGGCAATGGCGACCCCGTTCATGCCCTTCGGCGCGTTGGACACCAGGCGAGATTAGCGGCGACGAACGTTTTTCGCGTCAGATCGTCCGGCGCATCCGGGCGACGAGCACGCCGGGCAGCTGCGTGTACACGTAATCCGGGGTGCCGGGCTTCTCGTGCTCCGAACCTTCGAGCGGCTCCTCGAGCCCGTCGAGGACGAACCCTGATCGAAGAACGGCTTCAGGATCATCCAGAGCGGTCGGTGGAAATACCACTGTTCGACGAGCTGACCGCGGATCGCGACCCCCTTCCCCGTGGATGGTCGGCCGTAGGAGGACACCTTGACCGAGTACACCTCGCTCACGCCGCCTTCCAGGTCGAGCTCAACCGCCGGCCTCACATCGCCGGAATTGAACGCGGGATGCAGCGTCGAGAAGACGAACCGCCCGCCCGGCTTCAAGAGCCGGCACGAAGCCGCTGCCATCGGCTCGATCGACTCCATGTCCATGATGGCCATGTTGCTGACGACGGCATCGAACGAGGCCGGATCGTCGAGCGCGAGGAGGGCCTCCTCGTCCATCGCGTCGGCGTTCCGGTATTCGACCTTCCCGCCGTGCGCACGAGCCCGCTCGAGCATCGCCTCGCTGAAGTCGACTGCAAGCACCTGCCCGCCGAGCTCGGACATCCGGCGAGCGAACTCGCCGTTCCCGCACGCGATCTCGAGGACCCGCTCTCCTTGCTCGAGCCCAAGCAGCCGTTCGACCGACGGCTGGATGAGGTGTCGTTGCCAGGTAGCTCCGGCCTGCATGGTTTGGTCCCAAAAGGGGGACAGCTCGTCCCACGCGGCACGGACATCGTCGTGCAGGTTGGGTTCCTCGCTCACACAGCGAAGCGTATCCGGCCCAGCGTGGCGGTGTCGCCGATCGGCGTGCGGGCCCACGCCGTCGTTTCGTGACGGAACTGACCCCACTGACGCAGTCGCGAATGAGCGCCGAAGCGAACGTCTCGCTAGGATCCCGTTGCGGTGGAATCAGTCCAGCCGAAGGACCCATATCCAGCGATCGAACCGTACGAGCGAGGGATGCTGGAGGTCGGTGACGGCAACCGCGTGGGCTGGGAGATATGCGGCAACCCGCGTGGCAAACCGGCTGTCGTGGTCCACGGCGGCCCCGGTTCGGGATCCTCGACGTGGGACCGTAGGCTGTTCGATCCAACCGTGTATCGCATCGTCCTGTTCGATCAGCGCGGGTGCGGCCGGAGCACGCCACATGCCAGCGAGCCCGACATCGATCTGACGACCAACACCATCCAGAATCTCATCGCGGACATGGAGCTTCTTCGTCAACACCTGGACGTCGAGCGTTGGCTGGTGCTCGGTGGATCATGGGGGAGCACGTTGGCCCTGGCCTACGCCGAAACGCACCCGGATCGGGTCTCGGAGATGATCCTGTGGGGTGTCACGACCGGACGGCGTGCAGAGGCCGATTGGCTGTTCCGCGGCGGTGTTTCCATGCTCTTCCCCGAACAGTGGGAACGCCTGTGCGTCGGCGTGCCGGCGACCGAGCGGGGTGAAGACATCGTGGAGGCGTGCTCTCGGATGCTCCACGATCCGGATGCGGGAGTCCGCCAGCGCGCGGCGCTCGCCTGGTGCACGTGGGAGTCCGCGACGCCTGCGTGGCCTCCGACCACCGGACTCGCCGAACGGTATGCCGATCCCGACTTCGCGCTGGCGTTCGCACGCCTGGTGACGCATTACATCCGGCACGATGTGTTCCTCGAGGACGGGATCCTGCTCCGCAACGCCCAGCTTCTGGCCGAGATCCCGGGGATCCTGGTGAACGGCCGATTCGATCTTCAGGCTCCGATCGCCAATGCCTGGGAGCTCAACCGAGCGTGGCCGGGATCAGAGCTGGTGATCGTGGAGGACGCGGGTCACTTCGGCGACGATCCGGGCATGACCCATGAACTGATCGTCGCCACGGATCGATTCGCAACGCCCCGATGAGTCCCGCCCGGCCGATCTGACGGCCGGCTCCACCCGCTCCCGTAGACTGGGCGGCGGTGGCCTGCCCGAGCGGACGAAGGGGCACGCCTGGAGAGCGTGTAGGGGGCAACCCCTCGCGGGTTCGAATCCCGCGGCCACCGCCCAAACGAATGAGGTGCCGACCGTTCAGGCGGTCCGCCATCCGGGACAACGTTGCGGCGCAACCGGTCCGGGAAGCCCATCGATGTTCTCAAGTGCCTCTCGAACGTCGTCGAACGTCTCCCATGGCAGGAACGGCACGCCGTCCTCCCGGCAAATCCTGACGAGGTCCTTCTTGGCGAACACGATGTCGGAGTACAGCGCGCCGTACCGGTCGGATTGGCCCTCGCCGACGAACGCGACGGGACCGACCCGTTCCCGGGCCCGGACTGCTGCGAGCATCTTGCACGTGCCGCACCCCCGGCACTCCGGATGACCGTTGGGATGGGCCAGCCGAGGCCGTCCGCTGTCGAAGACGAGCTCGTTGGTGAGGACCTCGAGTCCGCCCAGGCCCGCGACCTCCAACATGGGCCGGATGTAGAAGGCGAACCCGTCGGAGACCACGATGATCGCGAGTGCGCGTCCCTCCGCCCACGCAACGAACGGGGGGAACGTTGGGTCCAGACGGCACCGATCGAGGGCGAAGGCCAGCATCTCGTCCCTGCTGCCGCGGAGCATGGCCGATTGATGTCGGGCCGCCTCCCGCAGGCCCATCTCGCCCCGGTCGACCAGCTCGTCGTACAGCGGCCACCCCGGATCGCCGAACTCCTCGAGGAGAACCTCCGAGACGTCGTCCAGGCTCGCCGTGCCGTCGAAGTCCACGAGGACGGCCCCGATCGGGAGCATGGCGCCAGGGTAACGTCCTACTGACCGCCAGTCCGCCGAGCGGTGTCGGAGGCGGTCGTATACTCGGCCACGGTGACCGTGCTAGGCGGGGAGCCAGCGGTGCCCTGTACCCGCAATCCGCTTCAGCGGGGCTGAATCCCCGCCCGCGGCCCGATGGGTCCGAGGCAGCTCCCGGTGCG
>JBIOXZ010000143.1:0-3008 GCA_044869895.1 Actinomycetota bacterium
CTGATGTTCCCCGGGGTTCCGTGGAGTCCGTTCGTTTGACTTCATGCCGCTTCCGATGGGCGGGAGTGCATCTTCTCGAACTCGATCGGCGTGCGCATGGCGAGGGAGCTGTGTCTCCGTTGCCGGTTGTGGAAGATCTCCAGGTGCTCGATGGCGTTTGCCAGCTCGACCCGCGTGTGCCACCGATGGCGGTTCAGCAGGTCGAGCTGCATCCTGGCCCAGAACGACTCGACCACGGCGCTATCGAAGCAGTCTCCGATGGCGCCCATCGAGGCAGGAGCCCGGATCGCTTAGCGCGCTCGGTGAACGCCCAAGAGGTGAACTGGGTCCCGTGGTCCGAATGGATTAGCGTGGCTGAAGACGGTCGGCGGTTCTGGATGGCCATGCCGATCGCGTTGGTGGGGAGCGAGACAGATGGCGAGGTGTCGGCTCCGCTGAGGGTCGTCACACCACGTTCGGCTATCTCGTCCCAAGGGTAGAACACAAGGAGGGAACGACATGCGTGTGTTCGTCGCAGGGGCGACCGGAGCGATCGGATCGCCGCTGGTGGCGACGCTGATCCGGCGCGGGCACGAGGTCACCGGCACGACGAGGTCCGTGGAACGCGCCCGGGCGCTGGAGGCCGCGGGTGCGACGCCGACGGTGGTCGACGCGCTGGACCGCGAGGCCGTCAAGGGCGCCGTGGCAGAGGCTGCGCCGGACGTGATCGTCCACGAGCTGACGGCGATCCCACCGGAGTTCAACCCGCGGCGCTTCGACCAAGCGTTCGCGCAGACGAACCGCCTCCGCACGGAGGGCACGGACCATCTGATCGCCGCGGCCGAGGCCGCCGGCGTGCGCCGCTTCGTGACGCAGAGCTTCGCGGCGTGGCCGTACGCGCGCCGCGGCTCGTGGGTGAAGACGGAGGACGACCCGCTCGACGACGACCCACCCGCTCAGGTCCGGCGCACGCTCGAGGCGATCCGGCACCTCGAGCGCGCGACCCTCGACGGTCCGTTCGACGGCCTCGCCCTGCGGTACGGCGGGTTCTACGGACCCGGCTCGGGGGTGGATCGCACAGGCCCGATCGCCGACGCGGTGCGTCGTCGCCGGTTCCCGATCGTCGGCTCGGGCGCGGGGGTGTGGTCGTTCATCCACTTGGTCGACGCGGCGGAGGCGACCGCGCTCGCGGTGGAGCGAGGCGCGCCGGGCGTCTACAACGTCACGGACGACGAGCCGGCGGCGGTGCGGGACTGGCTTCCCGTGTTCGCCGACGCGATCGGCGCGCCGCCCCCGCGTCACGTACCGGTGTGGCTCGGCCGCCTGTTCGGCGGCGAGCTCGGCGTGACGATGATGACCGAGCTCCGAGGGGCCTCGAACGAGAAGGCCAAGCGCGAGCTGGGGTGGGAGCTCAGGTACCCCTCGTGGCGTGAGGGGTTCCGCGACGGCCTCGGCTGAGCGCCCGACGCGCGATTTCCGCCGCCTGCCGGTATCGTCCATTCGCAATGACGATCGCCGAGCGGCAGCAGCGGATCCTCGCGGTGCCGCCGAGCTGTGGCGGGATATTTGCGGGATTGGGGCTGCGAGGGGCGAGCCTTCGAGCGATCGGCGGGCCAGACAGGGCTTCCTAGCTGCGGTTTCAGCTTTGTAGTCGCAACGGGATTTGAACCCGTGTCTCCACCTTGAGTTCTAGGGGCCACTCTCGCTACCTGGGGCGATAGCGGCATCCCGCTACTTAGCTGCGGATTTGGGGTGCTGGCGGTTTCTCATCATTTCTTGGCAGCTCCCGGTCGTTCGCCGGACAAATGCGGGACGAGCCAGGGCTGCGGTTTGAGGCCAAACCCGGTCAGGTCGTCGGACGCGAGATGGCCGGGCCCCCCGCAATCGCCGACCGTGCAGGCGGCGATCGAGCCTGACCTCCCAAGGAGGTGCGATGTCCGTTCCCTGTGCCCCATCAACAGCCCTCGTGCGTCGGAATCCATTGCCGGTCGGCGGCGGCTCGTGCAACCGAGGCAACTACGCCGCTGGAGTGACTGGGTACACGGCCACACCGCCGACCCGAATGGGCTTCACACCGAGGCTCCCCAGGTCGTCCAGCCAGGTGAGGACGGCGGAGTCCTCGACCACCACCGCGCGGACATCGTGCGCGGCGATGAAGCCACGAAAGGCTGGCGGGTATCGAGGGATCTCCCCGTTCGTGCCGAAGGCCCCGGTCGTGACCAGCGTGGGGGGAACCCCGACGTAGCCCCGTGCAAGGCGGAAGTACATCTCCGACTCCACCTGCCACAGCATCTCCTGTCCCTTCTCGGCCGGGATGGCCAGGACGATCTCGTCGGGCGCGAGGTACCGGCGGTCCTCGCCCCGGGTGAAGAATGCCGGGACCTGGACCGGGGGATGATAGGGGGGCGACGAGGTCACCGGAAGGATGATCAGCGCTCCGATCGCGACCACACCTCACGACGCCCACGCCGTGCGTCCTCGCGCCTCGGCCAGCCACAGCGCGACGATCGCCGCGGTCGCCAGCCAGAGGTACAGCGTCAGCCGGGCCGGCACGGCGTCCCGAAGCAGTGGCACACCGGCCGTGAGCGACCACGGCAGCCTGACGGACGGATGGCTGTGGATGTGCAGGACGGGCCCGAGCGCCGCCACAGCGGCCACCGCGACGACTACGACGAGCAGCCAGGTCGAGCGCCGCCGTCTGTCGCGAATGGCGAACAGGACGATCACGAGCAGGAACAGACCGAGATAGACCCCGTCCTCCACGTCGGTCACCAGGAACCGCCGGGTGAGGGGCCGGAACGCGCTTCCGCCGACCAGCGTGCTGAACCTCGGCAGTACGAAGCTGAGCAGGTCGACCGAGATGGTGTTGCCGTTGCGGATCGGACCCCGGGGGAACGGCCGAAAGCGCCGCGACCAGATACGGACTCACGAGGACGGCCGTCGCGCCGTACGAGGCGGCGATCAGAACCGCCGTGTCGAGGACGCCGCGACGGCCGTCCTTCGCACCGAAGACGTACGCGCCGGCCAGC
>JBIOXZ010000144.1:0-23790 GCA_044869895.1 Actinomycetota bacterium
GGGCCCGCCGTGCGGGCTCACCTCCGGCGCCCCACCTAGCCGAACTGGGTAGAGTTCGGACCATGGACGCCGACTGCCTGTTCTGCCGCATCGTCGCCGGAGAGGCGCCTGCTCGGATCGTGCGCCAGACCGACAGCGTGGTGGCCTTTCGGGACATCAATCCCCAGGCACCAACGCACGTCCTGATCGTGCCCAAGGAGCACCTTCGGTCGATGGAGCAGATCGACGAGGGCCATGCGGGCGTGCTCATGGAGATGATCCAATCGGCGGTGCAGCTCGCCCGGGTCGAGGGCGTGGACCGCAGCGGATGGCGTCTCGTGGCCAACACCGGTGCCGACGCCGGGCAGTCGGTGCACCACCTCCACTTCCACCTGCTGGGGGGGAGGCAGATGGCGTGGCCTCCTGGGTAGCCCCACGGTACAATCCTGTTCAGCTGGGGTCGTCAGGTGACGACCCCTTTTGTAACGGTCCACCAACAGGCCACCAACAGGGAGGAACGGGGGTCCATCCTCCGAAGACCGCACTTTGGCGAGAGCCACCACGCAAGTGAAGATCCTCGTCCCCGGCGACCAGTCGATGGTCGCCCTCCTCGGGCAGCGCGACGAGCTGCTCAAGCTCGTGGAAGCGGCGTTCGACTCCGTGATCGTGGTCCGGGGGAACGAGATCACCATCACCGGGCCTCAGGAAGAGGCCGAACGCGTCGGCGTGCTCTTCGAGGAGTTGCTCTCGCTGCTCCAGCGGGGACACGACCTGACGGCGTCGTCCGTCGGCCGATCGATCGAGCTCATCAAGGGGAACGAGGCCAAGCCCACCGAGGTGCTCGGCGACGTGCTCCTCACCGGGCGAGGCCGGGGCATCTCGCCGAAGACTCTGGGGCAGAAGCAGTACGTGGACGCGATGCGCCGGGCCACGGTCACCTTGGCCATCGGCCCGGCGGGGACCGGCAAGACCTACCTCGCGGTGGCCACCGCGGTCCGAGCCCTGCAGGACAAGATGGTGTCGCGCATCATCCTCACCCGCCCGGCCGTCGAGGCTGGCGAGCGACTCGGGTTCCTCCCCGGCACGCTGTACGAGAAGATCGATCCCTATATGAAGCCGCTGTACGACGCGCTGTTCGAGATGACCGGCGCGGACTCACTGCCCAGGCTCATGGAGCGCGGGACGGTGGAGGTCGCGCCGCTCGGGTACATGCGGGGACGCACGTTGAATGACTCGTTCATCATCCTGGACGAGGCTCAGAACACGACGCCCGAGCAGATGAAGATGTTCCTGACGCGCCTGGGGTTCGGCTCCAAGGCCGTCGTGAACGGTGACGTCACCCAGATCGACCTGCCGAACGGACAGCGTTCCGGCCTGGTGATCGTGCAGGACATCCTTTCCGGCATCGAGGGGATCGAGTTCTGCCACCTCGGGGCGCGTGACGTGGTGCGCCACAAGATCGTCCAGGACATCGTGGAGGCCTACCGCGTTTTCGGGGAGAAGCGGGCGGCCGGCGGCGATGAGTGACGACGACCACCCTCCGAGGATCCTCGTCTCCGACCGCCAGTCCGAGCCCGTCGACATGGAGGGCCTTGTCGAGCTGGCCCGAGCCACCCTGGAGGCCGAGGGCGAGGCCCGGTCGGAGCTCTCGGTCTCGTTCGTGACGGCGGAGGAGATGGCCGACCTTCACCGGACCTACCTCGCGGAGGAGGGTCCCACCGACGTGCTGTCCTTCCCCCTCGAGGACATCGGAGATGATGGCGTGCGGGTCCTGGGAGACGTGGTGATCGCCCCATCCGTGGCGGCCGCCAACCGACCCGAGGATCCGGTGTCTGAGCTCCGCCTGCTCCTCGTCCACGGGATCCTCCACCTCCTGGGGCACGACCACGAGAACGAGGACGATCGAGCCACGATGTGGGCCAAACAGGAACGGTACACGGGGGTTCGCGTCCGGTGACCGGCGGCGACTGGTTTCAGCTCTTCGTGATCGTGTTGCTCATCGCAGCTGTGGGCGTACTGGGCGCCTCGGAGGTGTCGATCACGCGAGTGAACCGGGTCCGCGCCTACCGGTTCGTCGAGGAGAAGCGACGCGGCGCGAGCTCACTGTCGAAGGTCGCCGAGAATCCGGCTCCCTACCTGAACGTCGTGCTGCTCCTCACCCTCCTGGCCACCATCGGCGGCACCACGATCGCCACGTCCCTGGCCGTTCGGCTGTTCCACGGCGCGGGCGAGATCGTGGCCACCGTCGCCATGACGCTCCTGCTGTTCGTGTTCGCCGAGGTGACACCGAAGACGTTCGCCATCCAGCAGACCGATCGCGTGGCGTTGGTGCTCGCCCCGCTGATCGTCTCGCTCGGGCGGCTGGTGGGTCCCCTCGCGGCCGGGCTGGTGAAACTAGCCAACGTCATCATGCCCGGCAAGGGCCTGCCACAGGGTCCGTTCATCACGGAGAACGAGATCCGGGCCCTGGCCCAGGTGGCCTCGGACGAGGAACAGATCGAGGAGGAGGAGAAGGAGCTCATCCACTCGATCTTCGAGTTCGGGGACACGATCGTCCGTGAGGTCATGCGGCCACGACCCGACGTCGTGGCCGTCGAGGCGGACAAGACCCTCCGCGACGTGCAGGCGCTGGTGCTCCGGCACGGGTTCTCCCGGATCCCGGTGTTCCAGGAGGATTTGGACAACGTGGTCGGGTTCGTCTTCGCCAAGGACGTGCTGAAGGCCCTGTACCAGGGCCAGGCGGACATGCCGCTCACCGACATCGTGCGCCCGGCCCACTTCGTGCCGGAGTCCAAGAAGGTGGCGGATCTCCTCAGGGAGATGCAGCAGGAGAAGTTCCACGTCGCGCTCGTCACCGACGAGTACGGCTCGGTCTCCGGCCTGGTCACCCTGGAGGACCTGCTCGAGGAGCTCGTGGGGGAGATCACCGACGAGTACGACCGGGAGGAACCTCCCGTCGTCGATCTGGGGAACGGCGTGTACCGCGTGGACGGGCGGCTGGGGATCGACGAAGTGAATGAGCTCCTCGACACCGAGCTCCCCGACGAGGAGTGGGACTCGGTGGGTGGCCTGATGCTCGGCTTGCTCGGCTCCATCCCCGAGCAGGGCGAGGAGGTCACCTATCAGGACCTGGTGTTCAAGGCGGAGAAGGTGAACGGGCGCCGCATCGCCAAGGTGTTGATCACGCGCAAACCCGAGGAAGCCGAGCAGCCGAGCCCAGTCGAGGCCACCGCTGAGTAGGCCGCCGGAACAGCAGATCCACGAGCTGGTGGCGGCGGCAGCCGAGGTACGTACCAACGCGTACGCGCCGTACAGCGAGTTCCACGTGGGCGCGGCCATCCTGGCCGGCGGACGAGTCTTCACCGGAGTGAACGTGGAGAACGCGTCCTATCCCTTGTCGGTCTGCGCCGAACGGAACGCCGTCGCGGCCGCGATCGCGGCGGGGGAACGACGGATCGATTGCGTCGCCGTGGTGACCGATGCCGACCGACCCACGCCGCCGTGCGGCGGTTGCCGCCAGGTCCTGTGGGAGTTCGGGCCGCAGTCGCTCGTCGTGTCGGAGACCACGAGCGGCGAGCGGGCGGCCTGGGCGCTCGAGGACCTCATCCCCGATGCGTTCGGTCCGGACTCGTTCGGTCCGGACCCGCACCGCTAGGCGGGCGGTTCCGGGGATTCGGCTACCATGGCTTTCCCTGCCGAGGAGGCTCCACGGATGTCGCAGGCGGCCGAGATCGAACGGCGCCACCAAACCCCCGTGCGGTTCACCGCGAAGGAAGCGGCACGATTGGTGTCTCGGGCCGTGGCCGTGGATGCGGTGGGGTTGGAGGAGCGTGCTGCCTCGCTGGCCAAGCGCTCGATCAAGCGTGACTCCAAGCTGTGGGCCCTGGACCTGGCCATCCGGTCCATGGATCTCACGACGCTGGAGGGCTCCGACACGGTCGGCAAGATCGTGGCGATGTGCGCCAAGGCCGTCCGGCCGAAGCCGGTTGACTCATCCATACCGTCGGTGGCGGCGGTGTGCATCTATCCGCACCTGGTCCCGGTGGCGGCCGGCCAGTTGAAGAACACTGGGGTGAATGTGGCGTCGGTCGCCGGCGGGTTCCCCAGCGGCCTCGGGCCGCTCGATGCTCGCCTCCGGGAGGTGCGTGAGGTCGTGGAGCTCGGCGCCGACGAGATCGACATCGTACTGAACCGTTCATTGTTCCTCGGTGGGCAGTACGCCCAGGCCTTCGAGGAGCTGGTAGCGGCGCGAGAGGCCGCCGGTGACACGCACCTCAAGGTGATCCTGGAGACCGGCGAGCTCGGGTCCTACGACCGGATCCGTCAGGCCTCGGTCCTGGCCATGGCGGCGGGGGCCGATTTCATCAAGACCTCGACCGGCAAGATCCAGCCGGCGGCGACGCTTCCCGCGGCACTGTGCATGATGGAGGCGGCCCGGGAGTTCTTCCACGAGACGGGCCGGCGAGTCGGCGTCAAGGTGGCCGGCGGCATCCGCCAGTCCAAGCAGGCCATCCAGTACCTGGTCCTGGTGTACGAGACGCTCGGCCCGGAGTGGATGACGCCGGACCTGCTCCGGATCGGGGCGTCCACGCTCCTGAACGACGTACTGATGCAGATCGACAAGGAGCGCACCGGCCGGTACCAGAGTCCCGACTACTACACGATCGACTGACGACATGGCCAAGATCGAGAAGCGGGAGCGGGAGGCGCCGAAACGCCGGGAGCCGGTATGGGAATATGCCACCGCACCCGAGTCGAGCGACATCGTTCGGCTCGAGGACCGCTACGGCCTGTTCATCGGCGGAGAGTTCGTCGAGCCGAAGTCAGGCAGGTACTTCCCCACGATCAACCCGGCCACCGAGGAGCCCCTGGCCGAGGTGGCCGAGGCCGGACCGGAGGACGTCGACCTGGCAGTGAAGGCCGCCCGGGAGGGGCAGGAGCAGCGCTGGCGGGGGCTCCCCGGCACCGAGCGGGCCAAGTACATCTTCCGGATCGCGCGCGCGCTCCAGGAGCGCGCGCGCGAGTTCGCCGTCCTGGAGTCGATGGACGGTGGCAAGCCCATCAAGGAGTCGCGCGATGTGGACCTGCCGCTCGCCGCGGCCCACTTCTTCTATTACGCCGGATGGGCGGACAAGCTCGAATACGCGTTCCCGAACCGCCGTCCTCACCCGCTCGGCGTGGCGGGACAGGTCATCCCGTGGAACTTCCCCATCCTGATGGCGGCGTGGAAGATCGCGCCAGCCCTTGCCACCGGCAACACCGTCGTCCTAAAGCCCGCCGAGACCACCCCGCTCACCGCGCTGCTGCTGGCACAGGTGGTGCAGGACGCCGAGCTGCCGCCGGGCGTGGTGAACATCGTCACCGGCGCGGGGCTGACCGGCTCGCTCGTGGTCACCCATCCCGCGGTGAACAAGGTGGCCTTCACGGGTTCCACCGAGGTGGGCAAGGTCATCCGCCGGGCCCTGGCCGGGACGGGCAAGCGGCTCACGCTCGAGCTCGGGGGAAAGGCCGCGAACATCGTCTTCGACGACGCGCCGCTCGACCAGGCGGTGGAGGGCGTGATCAACGGGATCTTCTTCAACCAGGGCCACGTGTGCTGCGCCGGCTCGCGACTGCTCGTGCAGGAGCCCGTGTTCGAACCGCTCCTGGACAAGCTCAAGGACCGGCTCCAGACGCTCCGGGTGGGCGACCCACTGGACAAGAACACCGACGTCGGCGCGATCAACTCCCGGCAGCAGCTCCAGAAGATCGAGGAGCTGGTGGCCTCCGGCGTGCAGGAAGGAGCCGAGATGTACCAGCCGGAGTGCAACCTGCCGGAGCGGGGCTTCTGGTTCCGGCCCACGCTGTTCACGAACGTATCGCAGTCTCATCGTATCGCCCGGGAGGAGATCTTCGGCCCGGTGCTCTCGATCCTGACCTTCCGAACCCCGGCCGAGGCCGTGGAGAAGGCCAACAACACCCCATACGGACTCTCCGCCGGGATCTGGACGGACAAGGGCTCGCGGATCCTGTGGATGGCCGAGCGGATGGAGGCCGGCGTGGTTTGGGCGAACACGTTCAATCGGTTCGACCCGTCGTCGCCGTTCGGCGGGTACAAGGAGAGCGGGTTCGGCCGGGAGGGTGGCCTCCACGGCCTGGAGCCATACCTGGACTTCGACGGCGGCGGCGAATGAACGAGCAGCGCGTGCCCGTTCGCCGCACGGCGAAGCTGTTCATCGGCGGCGAGTTCCCCCGCAGCGAGTCCGGTCGTTCGTACGAGGTCCACAGGCACGACGGGCGGTTGCTGGCGTGGGCCGCGCGGGCCTCGCGAAAAGACCTCCGTGACGCGGTCCGCGCCGCCCGCACCGCCCAGGCCGACTGGGGTGCGAGGACCGCCTCCAACCGGGGGCAAATCCTGTATCGGGTGGCCGAGCTGATGGAGGGCCGTTGCGGGCAGTTCGAGCAGGAGCTGGCCGACGCGGGCGCCGCCGACCCGGTCCGGGGGGTGAGCGCAGCGATCGACCGATGGGTCTGGTACGCGGGATGGGCCGACAAGGTCCACCAGGTGCTCGGGGCAACGAATCCGGTGGCCGGGCCGTATTTCAACTTCACGATCCCCGAGCCCACAGGGGTCGTCGGGATCGTGGCGCCGGAGGACCAGGCGCTCCTCGGACTTGTCTCGCGCCTGGCGCCGGCCATCGTGTCCGGCAACGCGGCCGTCGTCATTGCGAGCGAGAACGCGCCGCTCCCGGCGGTCACCCTGACCGAGGTGATTGCCACCTCCGACGTCCCCGGCGGGGTGATCAACATGCTCAGCGGCTTCACCCGGGAGCTCGTGCCGTGGCTGGCCGGCCACATGGACGTGAACGCCATCGACATCACCGGGGTCCCGGAGGACATGCGAGCCGACGTGGAGGTCCAATCCGCCGAGAACGTGAAGCGCCTGGTCCGGGCGGATGGCGCCGACATCTTCTCGCAGGCCGCACAGAGCCCGTACCTGGTCACCGCGCTGATGGAGTTCAAGACGGTCTGGCACCCCATGGGAGCCTGACGGCAGCGGCCTGACCCGGGCCGGTGGGGATGTCACGGAATCGCCAAACCCTTCCGGCAAGGCCGGCGGGACCCGAGGGTACGATTCGGACACATGCCCCTCTACAAGGAACAGGGCGTCGTCCTGCGAGCGATAAAGCTGGGCGAGGCCGACAAGATCGTGACGGTCCTGACCCAGGGCTCGGGCAAGGTTCGGGCCGTGGCCAAAGGCATCCGCAAGACCACCAGCCGGTTCGGCGCCCGCCTCGAGCCCTTCACCCACGTCTCCCTGATGGTCTACCGGGGACGAAGCTCCCTCGACACCATCAGCCAGGCCGAGATCATCTCGCCGTTCCGGGCCCTCCGGGACGACCTCGGGTTGTTCGCGGCGGGGGAGACGATGCTCGAGGCGGTGGACAAGGTGGCCGAGGAGCACGAGCGGAACGTTCGCCTGTTCCTCCTGCTCCTCACCGGCCTCCGGGCGCTCCAGGCCCGGCCGGCCGACCCCGAGGCCGTCGCCGAATCTTTCCTGCTCTCGCTCCTTTCTCTGTCGGGGTTCCACCCAAGCCTCTCGGCATGCGCGGTGTGTGGCCGGCCCGACCCCGACCTGTTCGCCAGCGGGCAGGGCGGAGCGGTGTGCCGTTCCTGCGCCGAGCCCGACGCGGGCCCGGTCTCACGAGAGGCTCTCGGGCTCCTTGACGAGCTCGGCGCCGCCGGCCCAGGCAGGGCGGGCGCCGTGATGGTCGATCCGTACGTGCGGAGGGAAGCTCGCGGGTTGCTGTTCGGGTTCGCCGAGTACCACCTGGAGCGGCGGATGAACAGCCTTCCCATCCTGGCCCGGAGCCTGGTGCCGTGAGCACCTACCTCACCGACATCGACCGAGATCGCGTCCCCGCCCACATCGGGATCGTGATGGACGGGAACGGCCGGTGGGCCACCCAACGCGGGCTTCCCCGGACGGAAGGGCACGCGGCGGGGGAGCAGGCCATGTGGGACACGGTCCAGGGCGGCGTCGAGGTCGGCCTTGACTGGCTCACGATGTTCGCCTTCTCCACGGAGAACTGGAATCGGCCCAAGGCCGAGGTCCGCTACCTGATGGAGTTCAATCGGGGATTGCTCCGGCGGCGGCGTGACGAGCTCAACGGCATGAACGTTCGCGTGCGGTTCCTGGGCAGGCGCGACTGGAGGGTACCCCGCTCCGTGCTGAAGGAGATGGAGGTCTCCGAGGAGCTCACGGCGGCCAACACGGGCATGACGCTCACGATCGCGTTCAACTACGGGGGCCGCATGGAGATCGCCGATGCGGTGAAGCGGTTGATCGCCGATCACGACGCCGGTCGCCTCGACGGCCGCAAGCTCACGCCGGAGAGCATCGCATCCCGGCTGTACCACCCCGACACGCCCGACCCTGACCTCATCATCCGGACGAGCGGTGAGGAGCGCATCTCGAACTTCCTGCTGTGGCAAGCGGCCTACTCCGAGCTGTATTTCACGCCGGTCCTGTGGCCGGACTTCAACCGCGAATACCTGTACGAGGCCATCCGCGACTACCAGAAGCGGTCGCGCAGGTTCGGCGGCCTCGTCGACGAGTAGCGCACGCTCAGACCTCCCGAACCAGGTAGGTGCGGCCGAGACGGTGCGTGCCTCCCGTACACTTGGTCTCACGCCAGCGGCCGCCGCCAGCGGCCGGGAGAGGAGGTCCAACTCGATGCCCGACCTCATGGAGGCCATCACCGCCCTGGCCAAGCGCCGGGGCGTCGTGTTTCCGTCGAGCGAGATCTACGGTGGGCTCCGTTCGTTCTGGGACTACGGCCCCCTGGGGGTGGAGCTCAAGCGCAACGTCAAGGCGGCCTGGTGGCGCACCATGGTCCAGCTCCGGGACGACGTCGTCGGCCTGGAGAGCTCGATCATCATGTCGCCCCGGGTGTGGGAGGCGAGCGGGCATCTCCAGTCCTTCACCGATCCCCTAGTTGAGTGCCTGAACTGCCACCAGCGGTTCCGCGCCGATCATCTCCCCGGCTTCCGCGCCCCCCAGTCCGGACACGAGGAGGACGAGAGCACGGTCGACATGGCCGCCAGGCCGAGATGCTCGAACTGCGGAGACGACCGGTTCACCGAGGCGCGCAACTTCAACCTCATGTTCAAGACGTTCATGGGTCCGGTGGAGGAGGAAGCGGCCGTCGTCTACCTTCGGCCCGAGACGGCGCAAGGGATGTTCGCCGACTTCGTTACGGTCCAACAGGCCAACCGGAAGAAGATCCCGTTCGGCCTGGCCCAGCAGGGCAAGTCTTTCCGGAACGAGATCACGCCGGGGAACTTCATCTACCGGACCCGCGAGTTCGAGCAGATGGAGATGGAGTTCTTCGTGGAACCGGGGACGGACGAGGAATGGCACGAGTACTGGATCAACGAGCGCCTCCAGTGGTACGTGGACCTCGGGATCCGGAAGGAGAACCTCCGGCTCCGCGAGCACTCCAAGGACGAGCTCTCGCACTACTCGAAGCGGACCGTCGACGTCGAGTACCGCTTTCCGTTCACCGAATGGGGCGAGCTCGAGGGCATCGCCAACAGGACGGACTTCGATCTGAAGGCGCATTCCAAGGCGAGCGGGGAGGACCTGACGTACTTCGACCCGGACCGGGAGGAGCGGTATTTCCCCTTCGTGATCGAGCCGGCGGCGGGCGTGGACCGGGCCCTCCTGGCGTTCCTGCTCGACGCGTACCGTGAGGAGGAGGCCCCCAAGGCCTCGGGCGGCAGCGAGAAGCGCACGGTTCTCGGGCTCCACAAGGACCTCGCGCCGGTCAAGGTGGCGGTGCTGCCACTCTCGCGGAACGAGACGCTCACACCCGACGCGCGCGCGCTGTTCGACCTGGTGAAGACGCTGTGGATGAGCGACTACGACGACGCCGGCTCGATCGGCCGGCGGTACCGGCGCCAGGACGAGGTCGGCACGCCGTTCTGCGTGACGGTGGACTTCGATTCCCTCCAGGACCGGCAGGTGACGGTGCGCGAACGGGACTCCATGCGTCAGGACCGCATCCCCATGAACGGCCTCGTCGAATACCTCCGAGAGCGCCTGTGACCCGGGCCGAGCACGTACCCGACGATGCCCCGGCCGTCCGATCCCGCCGCGGATCGGTGAGCCTGTACGCGGTGGCCTTCGTTCTCATGGCCGTCGCCGGGATCATCCTGGTCGTCGCATCCTTGGGGTCGCTCAACTCGATCGGGTTGCTGTGGATCTCGGCCGGCTTCTCGGCCGCGGCGGTGGTCGCCGCGGTGGCCAGTGTGGCGGCACCCCGCCGGTGGTGATCGCCCGGGCCCTCGCCCCCGCTGCCGCCCTGCTGGCGGTCCTCGTCGTCGGTTCGGCATGCACCGGGTCGGGGTCCGAGCCCCCCGGGTCCGAGACGGCCGCGCCGGTCCCGTCCGCGCCGGAAACTGCATCATCGGCCCCGACCGGCCCCCGCTCCGCCCAGGCCGCGTTGGAGCGGCTGTGCCGGCGTCCGCCGCCCCAGCCGGCCTCGACCGGCTCCGAGGGCCCCACTCCCCCGGCCATCAAGCAGGTGGAGGGCCAGGTCCAGGAGCTGCGGGGCCTCGAGTTCACCGAGCCCGTCCCGGTCGATGCTGCCTCCCACGAGGAGCTTGTGAAGGGGCTGATCCAGTCCTTCGACTCCTCCTATCCGGGGAAGATGTACGACCGTCGCAGTCGGGCCTGGCAGACCATCGGGGTCGTCCCACCCGGAACCAGCATCCGCCGATCGATCGAGCGGTTCGCAGGCTCCCAAGTCATCGGGTACTACGACCCGTTGTCCGGACAGTTGGTGTTCATCGGCACGGAGGATCCGACGCCGGTGCAGAAGGTGACCCTGGCCCACGAGCTCACGCATGCGCTCGACGACCAGTACTTCCGGCTGGATCGCCTGAACACGCTGGAGGGCGAGTGCGTCGACGAGGCCTACCAGGCGGCGCTGGGAGCCGTGGAGGGCGATGCCACGTACTTCATGATCCTGTACGCGCAGCGATTCCTGACGCTCGACGAGCAGCTGCAACTGGGAGTGGGGCCCGCGCCCTCCACCACCGGCGTCGCTCCGTTCGTGGTGGAGCTCCAGATCTGGCCATACACGGCCGGGCTTTCGTTCATCGAGGCCATGGACCGGCGAGGCGGCACCGAGGCCATCGACGGCGCCATGGAGAGCTTCCCCGTCTCGACGGAGCAGGTCATCCACCCCGAGCGGTACCCCAACGACGCGCCCACACCTGTGAACGTGGGAGACCTGGGGCCGGAGCTCGGCCCGGGATGGACCGACCTCGACGTCATGGGCGTGGGGGAGGCGTTCCTGTCGATCATGCTCGGCCTCCGACTCCCGCCCGTCACGGCCGAAGCCGCGGCCGCGGGGTGGGACGGCGGCACGTATCGGGCCTGGTCCGACGGCGATCACGTGGCGCTCGTGCTCTCGACGGTATGGGACGGGCCACGCGACGCTGCCGAGTTCGCCTCGGCGACGCGGCAGTGGCTCGGGTCGCGTGGGGGGCGTTCCGCGAGCCTCCTCCCCGTCGAGGGACAGGCCGTGCGGGTGCTCTTCGCCTCCGATGCGGCAACGCTCGCGTCGCTGCAGGCCGCAGCGGCGTGACGGAACGGACAGCCTCAGTGCCGACTTCCGTACACTTGTCCCTTCGGACCCGAGCCCCGGCCGGAGGCTGGCGATGACCAAGTACGTCCACGATTTCTCCGAGGGCAACAAGGACATGAAGGATCTCCTCGGCGGCAAGGGGGCCAACCTCGCCGAGATGACCAACATGGGCCTCCCCGTGCCTCCGGGGTTCACCATCACCACGGAAGCCTGCCTGACCTACCTGGCGAACGGGGACTTCCCCGAGGGGCTGATGGAGGAGGTCGAGGAGCACCTCCGCCACCTGGAGCAGGCCATGGGGAAGAAGCTCGGCGACCCGGAGGACCCGCTGCTCGTGTCGGTCCGCTCCGGCGCCAAGTTCTCCATGCCGGGGATGATGGACACGGTCCTGAACCTCGGGCTGACCGAGGTCTCCCTCCAGGGACTGGCCAAGCAATCCGAGGGGGACGTGCGGTTCGCCTACGACGCCTATCGCCGGTTCATCCAGATGTTCGGCAAGATCGTCATGGGCGTTTCCGGTGAGGCATTCGAGGACGCGCTCGACCGGGCGAAGCACCGGAAGGGCCCGACCGCCCAGGACACGGATCTCGACGTCGACGACCTGAAGCGGTTGGTCGAGGAGTTCCTCGAGATCTACCAGGAGCACACGGGCAAGGAGTTCCCGACGGACCCTCGGGAGCAGCTCCGGCTGGCCGTCGAGGCCGTGTTCAAGTCCTGGAACGGGAAGCGGGCCGTCGATTACCGGCGTCAGAACAAGATCTCCGACGACCTGGGAACGGCCGTCAACGTGGTGGCCATGGTGTTCGGTAACCGGGGGATGGACTCGGGAACCGGGGTGGCCTTCACCCGTGATCCCGCGACCGGCGAGAAGCGCCCGTACGGCGACTACCTCCCCAACGCCCAGGGCGAGGACGTGGTGGCCGGAATCCGGAACACGCTGCCCCTCACCGATCTCGAGCACCACGATCCCGTCTCCTACAAGCGGCTCCTGGACGTCATGGACACCCTGGAGCGGCACTACCGGGACATGTGCGACATCGAGTTCACCATCGAGCAGGGCAAGCTGTGGATCCTCCAGACCCGGATCGGCAAGCGGACCGCGTTCGCCGAATGGGTCATGGCCCACGACATGGTGGACGAGGGCACGATCGACCGGGACGCCGCCCTGCTCCGGGTCGACGCCAACCGGCTGGAGGAACTGTTCAAGCGGGTCGTGTCGTCCACGGCGAAGGCGGAGCCCATCGCTCGGGGGCTGAATGCCTCGCCCGGCGCCGCCTCGGGCAGGGTCGTGTTCAGCGCGGACGAGGCGGAGGAATGGGCGAAGCGAGACGAGCGCGTGATCCTGGTCCGCCGAGAGACCACGCCCGACGACTACCACGGGATGATCGCGTCGCAGGGCATCCTGACCTCGGCCGGCGGGACGAACTCGCACGCGGCTGTGGTCGCCCGGGGCGAGGGTATCCCGGCCGTATGCGGGGCCGACGGCATCAAGATCGACGTCAGCGCCCGTTCGTTCAGGGTGGATGGGACGACGGTCAATGAGGGCGACCTCATCACCATCGACGGATTCACCGGCAACGTCTACGTGGACGAGCTGCAGCTCGAGGAGTCCGTCCTGGAGCGAGCTCGAGCCGGGGATCCCGCCGCGCGCGAGGAGAAGATCTGGAAGGCCTTCGAGCGGATCATGGCCCTCGCCGATGCGGCTAGGCGGCTTCGCGTGCGGGCGAACGCCGACACTCCCGAACAGTCCGTGAACGCGCGCGAGCGCGGTGCCGAGGGGATCGGCCTGTGCCGGACCGAGCACATGTTCCTGGGCGAGGAGCGGGTGGACGCCGTGCGCCAGATGATCTTCGCGGAGACATCCGAGGAGGAGGAGGCCGCCTACGACAAGCTTCTCCCGCTGCAGCGCAACGATTTCGTGGGCATCTTCAAGGCCATGGATGGGCTGCCCGTGACCGTCCGGCTCCTGGACCCGCCGCTCCACGAGTTCCTGCCCAACCAGGTGGACCTGGCGGTCGAGGTGGCGGAGATGGAAGAACGCGGCGAGACGGGGCCGGAGCTGGATGAGAAGAAGCAGGTCCTGAAGAAGGTCGACGAGCTCCACGAAGCCAACCCCATGCTGGGGCTCCGCGGCGTGCGGCTGGGCATCGTCAAGCCGGGTCTGTACGCCATGCAGGTGCGGGCCATCCTGGAGGCGGCCACAGCAGTCAGAGCAGATGGAGGCGATCCGAGGGTCGAGATCATGATCCCGCTGGTGGCCACGAGGGCCGAGCTCGAGCAGATGCGCCAGGAGCTCGAGCCGGCCGCGGGGGGAGTGCTGGAGGAGTCGGGACAACGTATCGAGCATCTGGAGTGGGGGACGATGATCGAGGTCCCGCGGGCGGCGCTTACCGCCGGAGAGATCGCCGAGGTGGCGGATTTCTTCTCGTTCGGCACGAACGACCTCACCCAGATGGGGTTCGGCTTTTCCCGAGACGACATCGGCAAGTTCGTGGGGATGTACGAGGAGCGCAAGCTGGTCCCGGCGAACCCCTTCGTGACGATCGACCGTGGCGGCATCGGGCGGATGATGCGGATCGCCACCGAGGAGGGACGGGCGGCCAACCCGAACCTGCACGTCGGGATCTGCGGCGAGCACGGCGGGGATCCCGCGTCGGTGACGTTCTGCCACGAGATCGGACTCGATTACGTGTCGTGCTCGCCGTTCCGTGTGGAGACGGCACGGCTGGCCGCCGGGCAGGCGGCGGTCGGCGCCGCCGAATCGGCGTCGAAGTAGGGCGAGCGGAAATCCCCCGCACGTCGCCGCCGGTTCACCCATCCTGGTGATTCGCATGCGAGCCCGCTTGCGCTAACGTGTGCAGCCCCCACCTCCCCCGCGTGCGGACAGGAGGTGGATCGTGGGCAACAAGGCGGGCATCTTCCCCCGCCGGCGTCGGCGCCGGGCTCTCACTTTCATCGCATTGCTCTCAGTGGTGCCGCTGCTGCTCGGGTGGCACTGGGCCAAGGCAGGATGGCGCGACTGGCACTACAACTACCCGGCTACGCCATACGGCTACAGTCAGATCGTCAACCGATTCGGGCAGCCCTGCAACGCCAACGCATCGGCGGTGTGGATGACCTGGATCGCCTCGGACAACGGCTATCCATACACGTTTCGCTTCCACCGGAAACTCGGGGGATACCCAACGCAGATGGTGAAGGGGAAGGGTGGAGCTTCGACCAATCTCGACAACGATATCTACGGGCACATACAGAACAACCACCTCTACGGATACACCAAGAGCGGGATCTGGGGCTACCTCTGCCGCTACATCGCGGGCACAACCAAGTGGAGCACCCACGCGTTTGGGATTGCCGTCGACATCTCATCTCGGTATGAACCGCAAGGCCGCTGCTACAGCACGGTGAACAAGTACTTCGCGTACGTCTTCAAGAACCACGGCTGGCGTTGGGGATTGGATTTCTGCGATCCGATGCACTTCCAGTACGCATTCGGATACTAGCTCTCTGAATTGAGGGGAGGGGAATAGGATGAAGCGAAGCACCGCGACCGCCGCAGGGTTGGGCCTCGGCATCATCGCAAGCCTGGCCTTGCAGGCGTCGATCGGCCGGACCGCCGTGCGGCCACAGTCCTATGGGCCTCCGATCGGGCCAGTGATGTCGACGGACACCGGTGCGAGCGAGCTGCTGCTCGTGGTGTTGGGCGGCATCTACCCGACTCGCGCCGAAGCTGAGACGGCGAATGACCAGATGCCCTTCGGTGAGCTGGCCGGCTACTACGTGGTCCCGGTCGCGCAGTTCCAAGGGTTCAAGGAACAGGTGCACACCCCCGGCGACTTCGCCCTCGTGTCCGTGTTCCGCACCGAGCTGGGAGCTCAGGAGTTCGTGACGTTCGCGCAGGCGTTGGGCTATCCGGCCACGATCCTGCCCGATCGGGTCCGGAGCCTTGGGGGCCTGTATGCCGGACTCGGTCAGGAGGAGGATCCGAACGGGCTCGGACCCCTGACCCATCCGATCCCGGAATCGTTGCCGTGATCTTGAAGTCGACCCGACTTCCCATGATCGTCGCCCTGTCGGTCCTGGTGGGGTGCACCGGCCGGACGGCCGAGCAACAGACCCCCGTGCCTTCCTCCACGAGGTGCCGTGCGTTCGCCTTTGCCCCTTCGGGGTTCAAGGTGACGGAGAAGGTCGAGGAGCGCTACCCGGATCACATCGGGATCCGCATCACGTTCAGAGACGACCATGGACGTCTTCTGCACTCCTTGACGGGTGTCCCCGGCGAGTACGGGGAGGGCCTGCCGGTGGCCGGTTCCGCGCACCTGGTCTCTGGAGAGGATGTCTCGTTGATCGGTAAGGGTCAGACCTGGATCATCGCGTGGGATACGGGAGGGCTCTGCGGTGCACACGCCTTGATCGGCAACGGGTTCACCAGGGAAGGGTTCATCAAGGTCCTGAAGGCGTCCGGGGTGATCTGACCCGGAGAGCCGAGAAGACCGCCGCCGTCCGGCGGCGTTGCTAGATTGGGGCCGTGCGCGCGAGCCGCCGCCACCCCTTCCTTACCATCGCCACGTTCCTCGCGGTCGTCCTCGTGTCGGTGGTGGTCGCCACGTTCGTGGCCGTGTGGCGCGCTGCCCACACCGACGACGCCAGTACCGTGGAACGAGCCGACGCCATCCTGGTCCTCGGCGCGGCCGAATATAACGGACGGCCGTCGCCGGTCTTCGCCGGGCGCCTGGACCACGCGGAACTCCTGTACGACCAGCAGCGAGCTCCTCTCGTGATGGTGTTGGGTGGCGGGCAGCCAGGCGACGTCACGACGGAGGCCGAGGCCGGACGGGACTACCTGATCGAGCAGGGCCTACCCCCGGACGCGGTCGTTGCCGAGCCGGTCGGCCACTCGACCCTCGAGAGCCTTCGGGCCGCCGCCTCGTACATGCGTGACCACGGCCTCCGGTCGGCGTTCCTGGTCTCGGACCCCTGGCACAACCTGCGGGTGAGGCGGATGGCCTCCGACCTCGGCATCGATGGTTTCGTCTCGGCCACCTGGCAGTCCGCGGCTACGAGCGAGGAGACGCGGTTCGAGGGATACGTCCGGGAGACCTTCGCCTACATCTACTATCGAGTGTTCGGACGCTGACACCGCCCTACCACGCCGGGCCGTGTCGGAACCTCGCGCTACGATGGGCCGCATGACGACTACGCCGCGGGAGCGCACCGAGGAGATCGAGCGCCAGACCCTCGCCCCCTACGCCACCCTGGCCGCTGAGTCCAAGGGACGCGAGCGCGACGAGGAGCACGACGCCCTTCGAACCTGCTTCCAGCGGGATCGCGACCGGATCGTCCACTCGAAGTCGTTCCGCCGCCTGAAGCACAAGACGCAGGTGTTCCTGGCCCCCGAGGGCGATCACTACCGCGTGCGCCTCACCCACACCCTGGAGGTCTCGCAGATCGCGCGGACGGCCGCCCGAGCGCTACGCCTGAACGAGGACCTGGCCGAGGCGATCTCGCTCGGCCACGACCTGGGCCATACGCCTTTTGGCCACCTGGGCGAGCAGGCCCTCACGCCGTTCCTGGGCCGGCCGTTCCGCCACAACGAGCAGAGCCTGCGGGTGGTGGACTACCTGGAGGATGACGGGCGCGGGCTCAACCTCACCTGGGAGGTTCGCGACGGCATCGTGAACCACACCTGGTCCATGCCGGCGCCCTCCACCCTCGAGGCGCAGGTGGTTCGATTCGCAGACCGTATCGCGTACATCAACCACGACGTGGACGACGCGGTCCGGGCGGGCGTCATCGAGCCGGCTGAGCTGCCGGAGGGCGCTCTCGGCGTCCTGGGCCGAACCCACGCCGAGCGCGTCAAGACGCTGGTCACCGACCTGGTGGACCGGAGCGAGGAGTCGCCGGAGATCCGGATGTCCGACGAGGCATTTCGGGCCCTGGACACGCTCCGGGACTTCCTGTTCAAGCGGGTGTATATGCGCGACGAGGCCCGGTCCGAACAGGACAAGGCCATCGCGCTGGTCCGCTCGCTGTTCGCGCATTACCTGGACCATCCGGACCAGGTCCCGGAGGAGTACCATCGGGCCCCGGGAGACCTTCCGACCCGCGTGGCCGACTACATCGCCGGCATGACCGATCGGTACGCCCTGCGGGTCTACGAACAGCTCTTCCTTCCCCACGGCTGGCTGCTGTAAGCGCTGGGGGAGTGGTGGCAGGAAGGATCAGGCAGGAGGACATCGAGGCGGTCCGGGAGCGGACCGACCTGGTCAAGCTGGTCTCCGGCTACCTCACGCTGAAGAAAGCCGGACACGACTCGTTCGTCGGACTGTGCCCGTTCCACACCGAGAAGACCGCGTCGTTCTCGGTGTCGCCGTCCAAGCAGGTCTATTACTGCTTCGGGTGCGGGGCCGGAGGCGACGCCATCCGGTTCCTCCGAGAGGTCGAGCACCTCGAGTTCACCGAGGCCGTCGAGCGCCTGGCCAAGGAATCGGGGGTGTCGCTCCGGTACGAGGGCGATACGCCAGCCGATCGGCGGGCCGCCTCCCGTCGCCTGGCGCTGCACCGGGCCAACGGGGAGGCATCGGAGCTGTACCACGTGACCCTGGTGGATCGGCCCGAAGGACAGGAAGCCCGGAAGTACCTGCAAACCCGCGGCATCGACCGGGAGACCGCGGAGGAGTTCGGGATCGGTTACGCCCCCGGGGCCTCGGACTTCCTGCTCCGACGGCTGGCCCGGGGGTTCTCCCCGGAGATCCTGATGGAGGCGGGGCTGGCCCTTCGCGATGCCTCCGGCAACGTTCGGGACCGGTTCCGGGGCAGGGTGACGTTCCCGGTTCACGACCTGTCGGGGCGAGCGGTGGGGATCGGGGCCCGGATCCTTCCCGGCGACCGGGACGAGGGACCGAAGTACATGAACTCCCCGGAGACGCCGGTCTACCGCAAGGGGGAGGTCCTGTACAACCTGGACCGGGCCAAGGCCAGCATCTCCAAGTCCGGCGAGATCGTGATCGTGGAGGGGTACACCGACGTCATCGCGCTCGCTCGGGCGGGCGTGGAGACGGCCGTGGCGACCTGCGGCACCGCCCTCGGCGAGGGCCACTTCCGCCTGGCTTCACGATTCGCCCAACGGATGGTGCTGGCCTTCGACTCCGACGAGGCGGGGGCCCGGGCGGCGGAGCGGGCGTTCGGGTTCCTCGAACGGTTTCCCATCCAGCCGGTCGTGCTGATCCTGCCGGAGGGACTGGACCCGGCCGACTTCGTCCGCCAGCGCGGAGCCGACGCCTTCCGCGCCCTCGCCGCCGGAGCTCAGACCATCGTCGAGTACATGCTCCTCCGAGGTGTCCGGCGCCACGACCTGTCGACCATCGAGGGACAGAGCGCCGCCGTGGCGGCGGCCGTGCCCATCCTGGAGGGCCTGTCCGACCCGGTCCGCCAGCGCGAGTACGCCCACCGGCTGGCCGAGCTGGCGGGCGTTGCGGAGACCTCGGTCCTGCTCTCGTTGGAGCGCCGGTTGTCGGGGCGCCCGGCCGAGGTTCGTCAGGCCATGAAGCGAGCCTCGGTCAACGACAGGGTCGAGCGGGAGATGCTCCGGCTCCTCGCCCGCGACACGGCCATCTATCACGGGGTGTCCAAGCGCCTGGCCGAGGAGCACTTCCAGTCGGCCCAGAACCGGAAGCTGTTCGGGCTCCTAGTGGCGGCGGAGGGCGACGTCCGGACCGCCGTGACCGGCTCCGACGACGACAAGCTGTCTCGTGCAGCTTCCGCCCTCGCCCTGGAGCCCCTCGACGGCGACCTGAGCATGGAGTACGCCGAGGACGTGTGGGCCAGGCTCCAGGAGTTCGCCCTTCGCCGCCGGAGCGCAGGCCTCCGGCGGCGCCTGCAGAAGCTCAATCCCACCACGCACCCCGAGTACGACACCCTCTTCGGGGAGCTAATCGCCACCGATGGCGAGCTCCGTCGTCTGAAGGAGCGGCACGAAGCGCCCGTGTGAGGTCGGTTGCGGTCCGTGGGTCGCCGCCGGTGGGGTTTCGTACACTTCCGGCCATCCACCATCCCCCACGCGAGGAGACCCGTTGACCGAAGTGGCGCGAGACCTCGGTCTCGAGGAGGCGAAGGAATCGATCGCCGCCCGCGGCCGGGAACGAGGATTCGTCACCTCGGACGACCTGCTGGAAGCCGTCCCCGTCGATGACTTCACCCCCGAGCAGGTCGAGGAGTTCCTGACCCAGGTCGAGGAGCACCTTCGGAACGAGGGCATCGAGGTCATCGAGGTCCCCGGGGACGACCTCGTCGAGCCGGGCGTGGCCGCTCGACTGGACGTCGACCTGCTGAAGGCGCCGACGAATGACCCGGTCCGGATGTACCTGAAGGAGATCGGCAAGGTCCCCCTCCTCACCGCGGCGCAGGAGGTGGACCTGGCCAGGCGGATCGAGGCCGGCGAGTTCGCCACCGAGCTGTACGACTTCCATGAGAGCGAGGATGGCAACGGCAAGGTCGACGGCAAGCGCCTTCGGATCGTCGTGGAGCGGGTGGTGGCCATCCGCGAGCACCAGCAGGACAAGTTCGGCAAGGTCGAGGGTATCGGCCGCGACCGCATCCCCAAGAGCTGGAAACCCAAGGCCCAGGAGGACCTTGAGGACTTCCTCCGCCGCGTGGAGCGCGACGGTCAGCTGGCCAAGAAGAAACTGATCGAGGCCAACCTCCGACTGGTGGTCTCGATCGCGAAGCGGTACGTGGGACGCGGCATGCTGTTCCTGGATCTGATCCAGGAGGGAAACCTCGGGCTCATCCGCGCGGTGGAGAAGTTCGACTACTCGAAGGGCTACAAGTTCTCGACGTACGCCACGTGGTGGATCCGCCAGGCCATCACCAGGGCCATCGCCGACCAGGCCCGAACCATCCGTATCCCCGTGCACATGGTAGAGACCATCAACAAGCTGGTCCGGGTGCAGCGCCAACTGCTCCAGGACCTCGGTCGCGAGCCAACCCCCGAAGAGATCGGGCGGCAGATGGGCATCCCCGCGGAGAAGGTCCGGGAGATCCTGAAGGTCTCGCAGGAGCCGGTGTCGCTGGAGACGCCGATCGGCGAGGAGGAGGACTCGCATCTCGGGGATTTCATCGAGGACTCCGAGGCCGTGGTTCCGGTGGACGCCGCCTCATTCATTCTGCTCCAGGAGCAGCTCGAAGCCGTGCTGCACACGCTGTCGGAACGGGAGAAGAAGGTGATCCAGCTCCGCTTCGGACTCCTCGACGGCCACCCCCGGACGCTCGAGGAAGTCGGGCGAGAGTTCGGTGTCACCCGGGAACGGATCCGCCAGATCGAGTCGAAGACCCTGTCGAAGCTGCGGCACCCCTCACGGTCGCAGAAGCTCCGCGACTACCTGGAGTAGCTCGCCGCGATCCTAGAAGGCGGCTTCCCCGTCTCTGGCCAGCCTGGTCTGGATGCCGCTCCGGGCGCGGTTGACCGCCGACTGGCCCAACCGTCCGGCCGAGCCCGTCAGGCTCTCGCCGCTTCGACCGAGCTGGTAGCCGACGAGGAACCCCAGGATCATGCCGATCACGAACTTCATCGCAACGCTCCTTCGGTCGAGGTTCGGCAGAGCCTATCGGAATCGCGAGCGACGAAGGAGCGCAGAGCGCCGTTGGTAGACTCCGGTGGGTCGTTCCGGGGTAGCTCAATTGGCAGAGCGGCGGACTGTTAATCCGTAGGTTGTGGGTTCGAGTCCCACCCCCGGAGCTGCAAAGCCGCAGGTAGAAGGTGGCTTCTGCCGGAGGGGTCACGCTCCGACCAAATGTGTCCGGCGGTGGGCCGGGAAGCGCTACGGCGACGAAGGAGCGAGGAGCCCGTCCCGCGCGGCTTCCGGATGGTGAAGGCGAGGTATGAGTGGTTCATGGCTTCATACACCGTGAACAGACGCGGAGTGGCCCAGGCTCGCAAGCTCATCAAGGCCAAGCAATACGTCCTGGACAGCGACTGGGGCGACGTTCAGCCGAAGGCCACATCCGAGAACGCCTTCCTGAAGGAGAACTCGTGGCAAGACTATGCGGGCTGGTTCATTGGGCTGACCGCTGGCGCCGCCGAGGAGACCAAGGCGCGATACGCATTCGTCTACGGTGACTTCCGCCGTCTTCATCGAAGTGGCTTGATCGCTTGCCTCTACCGAGCCGCCGAGTGGCGACACAAGGAGGTTGAGCGAGCGGCCTACAGGCTGCTGCAAGAACTCGACGCCGCGACCTCCTAGCCACGCCGCCTCCTCGTCCATCTGAGCCCCGGGCTGACGCAGCAGCTGAGCTGGTTGAGAAGCCGGAGTCGCAACATTCAAGTTTGCGACTCCATGTCGCTGGTCCGAACGGGCGTTCTAACCCGCGTTCCACCTTGAGAGTCGTGGTCGGGCCGATCTCCCTGCCTTCGGCGATAGCCGAATTCCTCGGTTTACCAGCGGCTTTGTTGCTTGGCCATTCCGGTCCGTTCTTGACGTCTCCTGGTCGTTCGCGGGGACGAATGCGGGACCAACGCAGGACGATTCGGGGGCCTTCACTCAGTTCGGATTGAAGATCGACTCATCCACGTCGTAAACGAACGATTGTGGTTCCAGGCGGGAATCATGAAATCCATGCATCCCCTGAGGGCGACGACGAGAACTCCGCTGTGGCTAGGATGCGCTACCGGGTGCGGTGTGAAATAGAGGGCACGGGAGCGAGCAGACGCGGGCATTGCTACCGGATTGAACGACTGGCACGCTAGGGAGACATGGAGGAACACGAAGCGGCTCTCGACGAGGTCTACGCGTGGTTCCGCGACGACGTCGCGGCGTGTTTCGCGTTCCTCGAGAACGAGTACGGCTTCCGACGGACGTCGACACGCGACGAGGGCCGAGATGGGATCTTCATCCGGTTCCGGAGCGAGACGACGGCGGTGGAGGTCGCCTACGAGCCGGCCGATGACGCGGTCGAGGTCTTTCTTATCAAAGTCGAGCGCGGCAGGGTCCCTTCGTACGCACAGGCCTGGCAGAGGAACTGGGTGCCGCTGTTTCGCTACCTGGACCATGCAGGCGCGTGGGACACCGAGGGGCCGAAGTCGGTGGTGTGGGGCGACCGTGAAGGACTACATGGCGTGCTCGCGCAGCATGCCGAGGCGCTTCGCAACCACGGCAACGATGTCCTGTCGGGCGACTTCTCGGTCTTCGACGAGGCGAAGACGCCCGCGTTGAGCGAGGAGCAGCTCTACGAGGTCGACGAGTCCTCCGATCCTTGGGTCGGCGAGGAGGAGCTGCGCGAGGCTCGGAGGTTCCGAGTCCGGCTCGGTGCGTGGGTCGCTCGCCGCCTGCGGCTCGGGGAACAGGCGAGTCAGCCTGACCATGGCCGCGGCACGAAACACTGACAAGGGCCGGGGTCGCGGCAACGCGAATCCCCGGCGGAGGTTGATCCACCCTCACAGGTGGATGCTATGAATCCCGCGTGTCGACACGCTGATTGCGTCCTCATGCTCACCCTGCATGAGGACTCCTACAGCTACGAGTGGAGGTCGGCTCCGGGTCAGCCGAGATTCGAGGACACAGGGACCGTCGCCTGCTCCTGACTGCCCGGACACGGATGTCAACGTTCAGAAGTCGTGGCGACGGGGCTGCTTGAGGACGGCCTCGGTGCTCGGCCCGTACCGACCCACGCCTCGTTTCCAGTCGACCATCCGCCGATACTGTGTCGGGCTCATGCCCACGTGCCTGCGGAACGTCGTGATGAAGTGGGAGAGGCTGTTGAACCCCGCACGATGGCAGATCTGGGTCACCGTCAGCGCGGAGTCGCGGAGAAGCTCGGTCGCGTGATCGACGCGGAGCCGGATCAGGTACCGGTACGGTGGAACGCCATAGTGGGCTTTGAAGATCCGCGTGAGATAGAAGGGGCTGAGGGCGACTTGCCGGGCCACGGAGACCATGTCCACGTCCCGTGTCATGTTGGTCTCGAGGTAGGCCCTGACCTCCTCCACCCGGGCTCGAACATGCGGGCTGAGAGCACCAGCCTCACGGGAACTTGCCAGCATGGGCCCGACCCTCCGTCACGTGCTACGCAAGGGCGCGGCCCGGACGATTGCGGATTCCTGTCGCTACCTGACGGGGCGGGGTACATTCCACCCAGGGGGCGGTAGCTCAGTCGGTCAGAGCAGCGGACTCATAATCCG
>JBIOXZ010000145.1:0-3477 GCA_044869895.1 Actinomycetota bacterium
TGCGGGAGCGACACGCGGCCGTGCAGGCCGAGCCGGTCATAGACCTTGCGGGCCACCGATCGAACCGGCCCCCATTGCATGGGACCGAACAGGCGGTTGGAGGGGGAGAACCGGAGGAACCCGAGGCCCTCCAGGAGCCGGTCCATGTGCAGGGCGCGGGTGACCGACTGGAACCCGTGGTCGCTCATGAAGATCACCAGGTCGTCGGGGCCTGTTCGGGACAGCAGCCGAGCGAGGCCGTCGTCGAGCATCCGGTACATGTCTCGGACCCGTCCGGCCACGTGCTCCTTCGACAGCTCGGCGTAGTGGGGGTGGTCGGGCGACACGTACTTGGCCAGGCAATGCTGCACACGGTCGGTGGAGAAATACACCAGGCAGGCCACGCGCCAATCGGTCGCGTCGAGAAGGTGCTCCATGGCCCGCTGGCGAGCCGACGTCACCTCCGCCACTTCCTTCAGGAAGGCTTCCGGACGGTTCCGGTAGGTCGTCCACGACATCCGGTTGATGGGCCATGGCACGCCGGCCCGGCGAAGGTCGTCGGCCAGGCCGGCGGGATGGGTGAAAGCTCTCCATTTCGGCAGGACGCCGCCCGCCACGAGCTTTCCGTGGATCTCGGGGGGAGGAAACGTCAGCGGCACATTGACCACGAGTGATTCGACGCCGGCTCGGTCCAGGTCGTGGAGGAAGGTCCGTTCCTTGATCGAACGGTAGGTCACGGGGAACTGGCGGGTGCCACCTCGCCCTTCCAGGATGTCGTAGACGCCGTGCCCGTCGGGCTCCACCCCCGTCAGGAAGGAAGGCCAGGCGGCCCATGAGTGTGTGGGGATCGTCGAGGTGAGCGTGGCCCGGCCCCCCCGGTCGATCAGGGCGGCCAGATTGGGTAGGGCACCTCGCTCCAGGAGCGGGTCGAGGATGCGCCAGTCGGCGCCGTCCCAGCCGATCAGGAGGACTCGCGAGGGCATCGGAGAGGGGGAGTGTACCCAGCAAAGAAAGGGCAGGGCCCGGGCACGGGCCGGTCGGACGCTCCCGGGGAGGCCCTCCCGGCTTGACACGTTCTTCGTGTCAGACGTACTCTCCACAATATCGAACGTATGTTCGATTCCCTTCCCTCGACACGGGCAGCACACATGGCCAAGCGCTACGACGAGGACGTGACGGTTGAACGGGACGCGGGGATGCCGGCTGCCTTCATGTGGCGAGGGCGACGCTACGAGGTCCGGGACGTGATCGGGCGGTGGCGGATCGATGGCCGGTGGTGGGAGGACGGCCGGGACCGGGAGTACTGGCGGGTGGAGGCCAGGGGAGGAGCGGTGATCGACCTCTACGAGGATCGCCGGGTGGGACGGTGGCATCTGGAGCGGCTATGGGATTGAGGACGTGAGGAGGCGGCTGAGACCGGTCCATGGGCCCTTCCTCCTCGCCCTTCGTGCATCTTTCCGTGCGCTCTTACTTCTCCATGAAAGATGGGGCGTTCTCGCCGGAGGACCTGGCCCTTCGGGCGGCCCAGCTCGGCATGCCCGCTGTGGCCCTCACGGACCGGGATGGCCTGTACGGCTCGGCCCGGTTCGCCGACGCCTGTCACCAGGTCGGAGTCCGGCCGATCTTCGGCGCCACGCTCACGGTGCGAACCCTTGCCGGGGACCGCCTGATCACCCTCCTGGCGAAGGACGCCTCGGGGTACGGCAATCTCTGCCGGCTCGTCACCACTGCCCACATGACCGGGGAGCGGGGCGACCCAGCGCTCACCGCCGGCCAGGTCTGCGATCGGGCCGAAGGGCTGGTCTGCCTGATGGGACCGCGATCCGAACCTGGCTCGCTGGCGAGTGGCGGCCGGCCTGAAGCGGCGCTCCACGCGATCCATCCCTTCCGGGATGCCTTCGGGTCGGGTCCTGCCGGGGACCTGTTCGTGGAGGTCCAGCACCGCCTCGAGTCGGGGAGCGTTACCGAGGTTCGCAGGATGCTCCGGCTGGCAGAGGAAACGGGGGTCCCGGCGGTGGCCACGAACGCCGTGCGCTACCTCGTCCCCGAAGACGCTTTCCTCGCCGACGTCCTGGAGTGCATGCGGGAGATCGTCCCGATCGCCTCCCACCACGTCTCGCGGGAGAACGCGGAGGGCTATCTCAAGTCGGGAACCGAGATGCGAGCGCTGTTCGCCCAGGTGCCTGAGCTGTGCGACCGCACGCTGGACATCGCGGACCGGTGCCGGTTCGACATCGGACTCCGGGAAGTGCACTTCCCGCGGTTTCCGACGGCAAGAGGAAGAAGCGCCGGTTCGGTGCTGGCCGAGCGGTGCTGGCGAGGGATGAGGGATCAGGGGATGCGGTCGACCAGGGAGGTTCGGGACCGGCTGGACCACGAGCTCGCTCTGATCCAGACCATGGGCTTTGCGGCCTACTTCCTCACGGTGGCCGACATCTGCGCGGACATCCGGGCCATGGGCATCCGCACCGCGTGTCGCGGTTCGGCGGCAGGGTCGCTGGTGTGCCACTTGACCGGCATCTCGGACGTCGACCCGGTCCGCCACGGCCTGCTGTTCGAGCGGTTCATCAACCCGCTCCGCGACGAGCTCCCCGACATCGACATCGACGTCGAGTCGGCCCGGCGCAAGGACGTATACGACGCCATCCTGTCCCGCTACGGCGACGACCGTTGCGCCTGCGTGACCATGGTCGACACCTATCGGGCACGGGGAGCAATCCGGGAAGTGGGCAAGGCCCTGGGTTTGCCGGAAGGCGAAGTCGACCTGGCGGCCAAGGCCTTCCCGCATATCGGAGCCCATCACGTCCGGGAAGCCATGGACCACCTCCCCGAGCTCAAGGGACTGAATCTCGACGCCGGGCAGCTCGAACTCCTGTTCCAGGTGGTGGAGCGGCTGAATGGGTTCCCCCGGCACCTCGCCTTGCACCCCAGCGGGATCGTCCTGTCCGGCCACGACCTGCCCGATCGGGTTCCACTGGAGCGGTCCTTCGAGGGCTACCGAATGGTTCAGGCCGACAAGGACGACGTGGAGCTGCTCGGGCTGCTCAAGCTCGATGTGTTGGGGGTGCGGATGCTCTCGGCCATGCGCCACGCCCTGGACGAGATCGCCAGGACAGAAGGAGAGAAGGTCGACCTCGACAGGATCCAGCCGGAGGACACCAAAACGTTCGAGCTGATCCGAACGTCCGACACCCTGGGCTGCTTCCAGATCGAGTCCCCCGGCCAGCGGGAACTGTTGCAGAAGTTCCAGCCCACGGAGTGGGCGGACCTGATCATCGACATCTCGTTGTTCCGTCCAGGGCCGGTGAAGTCGGACATGATCACGCCGTTCCTGAACCGCCGCCACGGCGTCGAGCCGGAGGGCTACCCGCATCCCCTTCTGAAGTCAGCGCTCGAGGAGAGCCACGGGGTGGTCGTCTACCACGAGCAGGTGATGAAGGTCATCGCCGCCGTGGCCGGCTACGACCTGTCCGAATGCGATCGCATCCGCCGCAACCT
>JBIOXZ010000146.1:0-35702 GCA_044869895.1 Actinomycetota bacterium
ATCTCGTCCATCCGGGGGACCGCAAACACGTCGAGGAGCGATGGCGATGGTTGCTCGCCGGCGGTCACATCGATGACGAGGAGGTCCGTTTGATCACCAAGGGAGGGGCCGTCAAGTGGTCCCTCTCGTCGTGGGGACCGCTCATGGACGAGAACGGGCGGCGCATCGGCATCCAAGGGCGGGAACGCGACGTGACCCAGCGGAAGCGGACGGAGCTCGCCCTTCAGGAGAGCGAGCAACGACTTCGGATCGCATTGTCGGCGGGAAGTATGGGGACCTGGGATTGGGACATCCGCAAGGGCCGGGTGGGCTGGTCGATGGAACTGGAGAAGATCCACGGTCTGGAGCCGGGCACGTTCGGGGGGACGTTCGAGGACGCGACGCGGGACATCCATCCTGAAGATCGCGAGCGCGTGCTCGAGTCCATCCAGAAGGCCGTGACCGAAGGGGCGGATTACGTCCTCGATTATCGGATCGTTCGCCCGGACGGCGTCGTTCGGTGGGTCAGCGCGCGAGGGCAGGCCTTCCACGACGAGACGGGCCGGGCAGTGAGAATGGCTGGTGTCTCTTCCGACGTCACGGAGCGCAAGGAGACGGAACGGCGGCTCGCCGTCCAGTCGGCCGTATCTCGTGTCCTGGCCGAGGTGTCCGGCGTGGAGGAGGCCACCCCGAAGCTGATCGAGGCCGTCGCCGAGGCACTCGCCTGGGAGCTCGGCAACCTATGGCAGGTCGACGAGGAGGCGGGCGTCCTCAGGTACGCCGGAGGCTGGAGCTCGCAGGCCAGCCGGGCCAAGGCGTTCCTGAGCAAGTGCCGCGAGTTCACATTCACGCCGGGGGTCGGTCTACCGGGGCGGGTGTGGCAGTCGGGCGCCTCGGCATGGATCCCCGACGTGGCGCTCGACGAGAACTTTCCTCGAGCCCCGTTCACCGCGCAGGCGGGCCTCCATGCGGCGTTCGCCTTTCCCATCACGCTCAGGGACCAGGTCCTCGGCTTGATGGAGTTCTTCAGCCACCGGATCAGGGAGCCGGACCAGGCCCTGCTGGAGACGGTCGCCGCCATCGGCCGACAGATCGGCCAGTTCCTGGAGCGCGAACTGGCGGAGGGGGCCGTGAACGAGAGTGAGGCGCGGAAGTCGGCCATCGTGGAGTCGGCGCTCGAGGCCATCGTCACGATGCGGGAGGACGGGGCCATCGTCGAGATGAATCCGGCAGCCGTCCAGATGTTCGGGATCGATCGTGACGAGGCGATCGGTCGGGAGCTCGCCGAACTGATCATCCCCGAGGACCTGAGGGCCAGACATCGCGAGGCTCTGGCGCGCTTCCGGCGGACGGGCCACGGGCGCATGCTCGGCAAGCGGTTGGAGCTCTCCGCTCTTCGTGCCGACGGGACGGAGTTCCCCATCGAGCTCACGGTCACGCGAGTGGACCTTCCCGGCCCCGCGCTGTTCACCGGATACGTGAGGGACATCACGGATCGGCGGCGAACCGAGGAACTCCGATCTCGTCTTCTGGAGAGCGAGCGGAGCGCCAGGGCCGAGGCCGAAGCCGCCAGGGAGCGCGCGGTTTACCTTGCCGAGGCAAGCGTGATCCTGGCCTCGTCCCTCGACGTGCGACGGACCCTGAGGCAGGTCGCCCGACTCACGGTCCCGCGCCTGGCCGACTGGTGTAGCGTGGAGATGGTCGAGCCCGACGGCAGCATCCGGTCCGTGGCGGTGGCACACGCGGACCCCAAGAAGGTGGCGTTGGCCCGGGAGTACCGGCGACGCTATCCACCAGACCAGTCCGCGGATTCGGGCATCGGCTCGGTCATCCGGACCGGTCGTTCCGAGCTCCTTGCTGATATCCCTGAACAGGTGCTCGGGGAGGGCATGGAGCCCGAGCAGGTCCAATTCGCCCGAACGCTCGACGTGCGCTCGGCCATGATCGTCCCGCTCGTGGCGGAGGGGCGTTCGCTCGGTGCGATTTCATTCGCCTCGTCGGAATCGAGGAAACGCTTCGGGCAGGCCGACCTGGAGTTGGCCGAGGACCTGGCCCACCGGGCGGTGGTAGCCATCGTGAACGCGCGACGGTACGAGGAACGGAGCCACGTCGCTCGAACGCTCCAGCGCAGTCTCCTTCCTCAGCGGCTTCCCGACATCGCCGGCGTAGAGATCGCCGCGTTCTACCAGCCCGCCGGCCTCGCCAGGACCGAGGTTGGGGGCGACTTCTATGACGCCTTCGAGGTTGCCGAAGGGGCCTGGGGCATCGTGATCGGCGACGTCTGCGGAAAAGGGGTGGAGGCGGCGGCCATGACCGGGACCGCCCGGCACGCGATCCGGGCTGCGGCCGTGCACCAGGTCCGCCCGAGCAGCGTGCTGGCCGACCTGAACGAGGTCTTGCGCCGTGAGGACGGAGAGGGATTCTGCACGGTTGCCATGGGCCGGCTCGAGTCGCACGACGGGGGGGCCACCCTCACCGTCTCGAGCGGCGGCCACCCCCTCCCGGTCGTGCTTCGCCGCGATGGCTCGGTCGAGACCGTCGGCTCCCCCGGCACCCTCGTCGGCATCTTCGAAGACGTGGAATTGCATGACGGGACGGTGAAGCTGCAACGGGGTGACACGGTGGTCTTCTACACCGATGGCCTGATCGACGCGCGCCGAAGCGAGCCGATCGACGGTGCGGCGCTCGATGCGCTGCTGGCCACGTGCCGGGACCTGGACGCCATGGGAACCATCGAGTGTTTCCGCGATGCGGTGGCGGACCCCGAGGGCGAGTCACCCGACGACATCGCCATCCTGGCGCTTCGGATCGTTCCCTAGCCTGACGTCCCCTTGGGAGGCGGCACGGTGTCCTCGGAAGCACGCCGCTCCACATGCAGGGACCGATCGGCCCTGGCCAGCGAAGCGCCGGTCACCTCGTGCCCGCACGTGTAGACGTCGACCTCGCTGGAATCGGCGAGCTGCGTGGGGGTGCCCTCGAGCTCGCCCGTCCCTCCGTCGAAGACCACGTCCTTCAGCTCTCCTCGGCCGCAGACGGGGCACCGGAACCGGGGCTCCCGTCCGGGGGGACCCTCGGGTGGTGGCATGTTTTCGTCATTCCCCTCCCGGGTAGTCGTCAAACCGCCGTGCAACCGCCATCTCGAATCCGACGCGTCCATACCGCCGCTCCCGGGTTCACCAGACGCCGCCGGGGCCGGGGCTTCTCCTACCTTGACGAGCTGGGGCAATCCATCTCTGATCCCCAGGTCGTCGACCGGATCCGCACTCTCGCCATCCCTCCCGCCTGGACGAACGTGTGGATCTCGCCGGATCCGCTCGGTCATCTCCAGGCGTCGGGGACCGACGCCGCGGGCCGGAAGCAGTACCTGTATCACGAGCGCTGGCGGAGGTGGCGGGACCGGCAGAAGTTCCACAAGATGCACGAGTTCGCCAGATCGCTTCCGGAGTTCCGCCGTCGGGTGGAACAGGATCTGAACGACGAAGGGCTCACCAGAGAGCGCGTGCTCGCCTGCGCGGTGCGCCTGCTCGACCTGGGGTTCTTCCGTATCGGTTCGGAGAGCTATGCGGCCCGAAACGGCTCGTTCGGCCTGGCCACGATGCGCAAGGAGCATGTCAAGGTGGTCGGTGACGAGGTCCTGTTCGACTACACGGCCAAGGGGGGAAAGCGGCGGGTCCAGGCGGTCACCGACCCCGACGTGAAGGACGTGCTCCGCGGGTTGAAAGCCAGGCGGAACGGTGGATCCGAGCTCCTCGCCTATTCGACGAGCGAGGGGTGGAAGGATGTCCGCTCCCTGGAGATCAACGACTACATCAAGGAAACGGGTCGGGGGCCGTTCTCCGCCAAGGACTTCAGGACCTGGCATGGCACGGTGCTGGCCGCCGTGGCCCTGGCGACGGCCGATGACGTCGGGTCATCGCTCACCGCGCGCAAGCGCGGCGCTGCCCGGGCCATCCGCGAGGTGGCGGAGTACCTGGGAAACACGCCGGCCGTAGCTCGCGCCTCATACGTGGATCCTCGGGTCCTCGACCGGTTCCTCGAAGGGGAGACCATCCGGCCGGCTCTCGGGAGCGTCTCGCCGGAGGAGCCTTCCGACCCG
Source organism: Actinomycetota bacterium (assembly GCA_044869895.1). Classification (GTDB taxonomy): domain Bacteria; phylum Actinomycetota; class UBA4738; order UBA4738; family HRBIN12; genus AC-69. The sequence goes on from JBIOXZ010000146.1 coordinate 4,076, forward strand.
TCCATGCAGCTGAAGGTGGAGCGGGCCGTCCTCGAACTGATCGAGAGCGCGCCGCACCGCGGCGAGCGCCAAGCTGCCTGAGCCGTTCCGGGTCGGGGAGATCGCTGGAGGGTATGTCGACCCATGTTTGGGCGGATCGCGCACCGGGAATGCAAGCCACGATCAAGGAGGTTCGGATGGCGAACTCGGAAGAGCACACACACTCGCCCGAGGTACGGGAGCCGGAAGGTTCCGGGCTCGTGGGGTACGCCGCGATCAAATACGCGGCGATCGTGGTCATCGTGCCCGCGATCCTGGCCTTCGTGGCCTGGTACATCCTCCCCCGTATCGGCTGAGCAGGAGGTACACATGTTCGGAATCCTTGCGCTAACCGGTGGGGCGGCGACGTTGCTCTGGATCCTGGCGGTGATTCTCGTGATCGCCGGCATCGTCACGCTCGTCCGAGGAGGGGTCGTGGCCGGCGTGGTCCTCATCATCGTCGGCCTTCTCATTGGCCCCGGAGGCGTGAGCATCTTCAAGTAGCGCGCTTGCAGTCTCGCCCTCCATCGATCCGGGAGCCGTCCTACGGCTCCCGGATCGCTTCTCGTAGGCGAACGAGTGTCTGCGACAGCAGACGAGAGACGTGCATCTGCGAGATCTGGAGTTGCCCGGCGATCTCGCTCTGCGTGAGGCCCTTGAAGAAGCGGAGGTACAGGATCCTGCGTTCTCGGGTGGGGAGCTGCTTGAGCTTGGGTGCGACGCTTGCCCATGCCTCCAGCAGCTCGAGCGACTCGTCGTCTTGGGTGAGAAGCTCAGCGTGGGACGGGCCCTCGTCGCCGACCGGCGCCTCGAGCGACGTCGCGGAGTATGCCTGCATTGCCTCGACGGCCTCCAGGATCTCTTCCTCCTGAAGGCCAAGGCGAGCAGCGATCTCCTTGACCGTGGGCGAACGTCCGAGCTCCTGCCACATCTCGCCCATGGCCCGGCTGACCCGAAGCCCGGTCTCCTGGAGGCGCCGGGGGACCCGAACGGCCCACCCCTTGTCCCGGAAGTGCCGTTTGAGCTCCCCGATGATCGTGACCGCCGCGTACGTGGGGAACTGGACCTCACGCCCGGGATCGAAGCGGTCGATCGCGTTCAACAAGCCGATCATGGCCACCTGGACGAGGTCCTCGACCTGCTCGCCTCGTCCGGAGAACTTCCTCGCCAGGTACTCGGCAAGCGGCTGATAGACCCGAACGAGCTCCTCGCGCGCCTCCGGATCCGGCAATTGACGGAAGAGCTCGGCTATCCGTTCCTCGGATCGCTCGTCAACGCCGGATGATTCCACGCTCACGCCCCGCTCCTCGCGGACGATCGCTTCACCAGGCGGATCGCCGGGGCGCCGTCTGGCCGCTCGAACGAGAGCTCGTCGCTCAGGCCAGACAGCACGTTCCAGGCGAGTGACTCGTGGAAGGCCGGCGGCGGCCACTCGGCCGGCGCCGACCCGTCGACCGACACGACCGCCTCCACCCCCGCGTCGAGCGTGTGAAGCCGAAGCGTGAGCGTCACGGAGCTCGGCCCCAACATGAGCAGCTGCGAGCTGGCCTCGTCGATGGCCATCCGAAGGTCGTCGATGTCGTCCACGGGAAGGTCGTTGCGGGCGGCGACACTCGCCGCGACGGACCGCAAGACGTGAACGAAGGCTGCTCGCGAGGGCACGGTCACCACGACGTCGGAGTCAATGGGGGTATTCATGATTGCCAATGGTAGGACCTCATGCGGAGCGAAGCGGTACCCGCTGGGTGCGTGGCCGAAACCCCCCATGGTTTCCGTCGGCCGAGTTGGGGGAATAGGAAGGGGAAGTCCCGTGCGGATCCGAGGTGCCGAAGGAGGTTCGCAATGGGTTCGGTGATCCACGACCACGAGCACGTCCATGAGACGGGCACAGGCGACACAGCAGGCACGGCCGCAATGACGGTCGTTCGCCTGATCCTCACGATCGCAGGTGCCGCCGCCATGATCGTCGGGGCCTTCCTCATGTGGGTGAACGGGCACGACGGCGTGGATCTCGTGTTCCGCGCCTACTACCGCCCCGTCTTCACCAACTCGGCCTTCCTGATGTCCGCAGGCGCGGTGATGATCCTGCTCGGGCTCATCGCGCTCGTCGGCCTGGCCGACCGGGGAGGGTGGCTGAGCCGGATCGCCGGCGCACTCGGGATCATTGCCTTCGTCCTCATCCTCATCTCGATGGGCCGTGCGGTAGGCATGGACCTGCCCGATGACATCGGCGAGGGGCTCGTGTGGTCCGTGGCGGGAAGCACCGTGGTCCTCATCGGCGGGTTCCTGTCCGAGCCCTGGGAGTAGACGGGCCGGATGCCCCCTGGCCCCGACGGGCTATCCTGAGGTGTCCTGAACCGAGCGAGCGATGCGCCGTGCCTCTCCCCGGAAGGCGATCCAAAGGCCTGGTCACCCGGCCATGATCGTGGTTGAGCGGCGCCGGGACGGACAGCCCGTCGGGCACGAAACCGGTGGAGGTTCTCGTCGACGGCGATGTGGACATCGCGTCCGCCGATGAGATCGAGGCCCGGATACGTAGTGCCGAGGCGGAAGAGCCCTCGGTCCTCCTGATCGACCTGCGGCAGGCGTCGTTCCTGGACTCGAGCGGCCTGCGCCTGATCCTGGGTGCCGCCGTCAGGGCCAAGGCGGCCGGCCGCCGCCTCGTCCTGGTACGCGGACCCCAGCGGGTCCAGCGGGTGTTCGAGCTCACGAATCTCGAGTCCAGGCTGGAGTTCGTGGACCACCCGTCCCTCCTGGCTCATCCTTCGCCGGAGCGCTGACGGGTCGCGGAGGCCGGGCGGGCCAGGGCAGTTTGGGCAAGCCCGGCCGTGGGTACCGGCTACTCGTTCTTGACCCGTTGGAGCAAGGCTAGGCCGAACCACAGCCAGAGGTATACGGCCGTCACCAGCGCCGCGAACAGGCTCGCGAGGGCCGAATGGTAGAGGAGATCGGCGATCAAGAACACGGCACCGCCGACCGAGACGATCGTGAACGCGAGACCGGTCACGGCTGCACGGTTGCCCACCCGCAACAGGCGTTCCTTGTCCGCCGCCCGGAAACGAAGGCGGTGGTAGGCCGTTGGCGTCATGAGAAACGCCGTGCCAATCGCCGTTGACAGCAGCGTGCCGAAGTACAGGACGCGCTGCCCGCTCGTAAGATCGCGGAACTCGCTGGAGAGCGGCATGGTGAGCAGGAACGCGAAGAGCACCTGCACGCCGGGAAGCGCCACCCGGAGCTCGTTGAGCAACTCGATCAGCTCGCGGTCGAGGCGCTGTTTGGGATCCTCTCGTTCCTGGGTGCCGTCGGACCTTTGTGACACGGGGCCTGCCACCTTCATCGAGTCGTTCGACATGTGTACCGCGTCGCGGGCAGAGCCAAACTCGGGCATCGGCCGTGATGGCCTCGCCTATACTGGCGCCCCCGAACGTCCTTGCATCGAGCGACGAAACGGGTGGGGGTGATGGCAATGGATCTGGTGCTCGGATCTCGAAACGAGAACGGCTGGGCCGTGCTCGAGGTCCAGGGTGAGGTGGACCTGTACACGTCCTCGCAGCTTCGAGAGGCCATCGTCCGGCTCACCGAAGAGGACGAGAACCGGATCGTTGTCGACCTCCACAACGTGAGCTTCATGGATTCGAGCGGCTTGGGCGTCCTTGTCGCCGGGCTGAAGCGGGCCAGGGAACGAGGCGGGGAGCTGGCGCTCGTCTTCGGGGAGGGGTCCGTCCAGAAGGTCTTCGGCATCACCGGGTTGGACAAGATCTTCCCCACCCACCGCTCGGTCGGCGAGGCGACCGGAGGAACCTGAGCATGGCCCAGCGCGCCACCGATCGGATCGACGCCGTCGGCTCGACGACGGCCCTCGCCATACCCGCCGACGCGGCATACGTGGGCACCGTGCGGCACTTTGCCGCAACCATCGCTCGTCACGAGGGCCTGCCTGAGGAGCTGATCGACGACCTCCGGCTCGCCGTATCGGAGGCCTGTGCGGAAGCCATCGACGCCGGGGTGACCGGATCGATCCGTGTGGCCTTGTCCCTCGAGCCCGAGGGGATCGACGTGGAGGTGACCAGTGGTTCCACCCAGCCGGAGGGTGAGCCTGATGGAGGGGAGCCACTGGTCCCGATCTACCGGCTGCAGCTCATCAGGGCACTGTTCCCAGACGCCGAGACCGATCCGGGTCATGGGGTGAGGGTCGTCCGTTTCACGGTCCCTCACGGTGGAACAACCGGAACGGGCGAGGGATGAACCCCCTGGAAGAGAAGGGACGTCAGGGATGGTTCGTCCGGCGCATGGGAAAGCGTGTTGTCGCCGGGACACTGATCGGGGCCGTCGTGGGAGCCGGCCTAGGGGTCCTCGCGGGGGTCCTGATCTTCCAACCGGGCTCGCGGGCCGTCTGGGGGACGATCGTGGCTGGGCTGGTATTCGGTGTCTTGTTCGCGCTCGTGCTCTCGGGCATGTCGTCCCTGGGGTCTCCACCGCCCGGGCACGAGCCTGAGGATCCCCGTCGACCAGACCGAGACGTGCCGGGGTTCACCCGCGACGAGCGCCCGTGAACCCCGGCAGCTCCGAACGAACGTGATGGCATGCCCTGACCGAGTATCGGTTCTAGCGTCAGTACGGCCGGCGCCGCCAACCCCAGCCTCGGCGCGGTGGCGCACCGCTGGGACGCCTCGCGCTCCTGAACAGGAACACCAGCAGTAACACGCCCACCACACCCACGAGGACCCAGATCACTGGCTCCATGACACCCTCCTTCTGGAGGTCAGATGCAATGCGTACCCATGCGGAAGGCTCGGCAATCGTGCAATGCCGTCAAGGCTTCACCTTGGCCACCAGGATGGCCAGGTCGTCAGGCAGTCCCGAAGACTTCCCGTTCCAGGTTCGCGGCGATCTCCTCGACGGATCGGCGCACGTTCTTCGCCAACACGTCGGCCAGCCATTTCTGGCCGAATTCCCTGCCCGACCGCTCGGCCTCGGTGAGGCCATCCGTGAAGAGGACAAGCGTCTCGCCGGCCCCCAGATCCACCGTGGCATCGGTCAATTCGATTTCCGTGAACACTCCGAGCAGCGTTCCGGGCATTCCTGCGAACTCGACGGAACCGTCGGCGGCGGAGGATGGCAGGCAGCGGGTGGCCCGCCGCGCACACGGTGAGACACGCGCCGCCGGGCTGTGGCCGGAGTCGGACGTAGCACACCGTGCAGAACCACTGTTCCCGAGGTTGTTGCTGGAGCGCGGCATTCAACATCGTGAGTACCGCGCTGGGCCTTTGTTCGCGAAGCGCCGCCGCACGGATCGTGTGGCGGGCCGCGCCCATGAGCGCCGCTGCCTTGGGTCCCTTGCCGCACACGTCCCCCACCACCAACGCCCAAGCGCCGTCCTCGGTGTCGAAGGCGTCGTAGAAGTCACCGCCCACATCGATCCCCTCGCCGGCGGCCTGATACCTGAGTTTGGCCGATGTTCGAACACCGTCTTCTTGGGGTACGGAAGCAAAGACCGCTTTGGAGGAGGAGAAGCCGATGGGTAGTGGAACCGAGGACCGGGTCAAAGGAACGTGGGACAAGGCCAAGGGCAAGGTGAAGGAAACGGCCGGAGAGGCCACCGACGACCAAGACCTGGAGCGTGAGGACCGGATGGACCAAGCCAAGGGCGCCGGGAAGCGGGCGGTTGCAGCGTGAAAGACGCTGCCGGCAAGGTCAAGGAGGACGTTGAAGGACGCCGGGGACAACCTCACAGAGGGAGCCGGACGGGACCCATAGAGAGAGAGTTTCCTCGGAGGGCGCAGTCGCGTCGCTCTGTCTAGGGCAGCGGCATGCTCAAGGGGTTCCTCTTTCCGCACCGTCGCAGATGTCTTGCCTTGCCAGTGGGAGAAACGTCAGCAAGGCACCTTGTTGCGGTGACCCCCTTTGCGTCGCTCCCCGGTTTTCCCGGGCGAGCGCAGCTGCGCAGAGGAGGCTAGCTGCGCGGGTCTTCATCCCTCGATACCTCTGCGGCGGTGCCGGGGTGCTTGGCTACGACCGCGAACTGGTCAGTTTCCCGAACGATCCGCTCTACCTCGGGCTTGATGTGAGTCTTGGCCACGGCAAAGTGAGTCGGCTCATCGCGAATCTGCTCGTACTCTGCGGTGCTGATGGTGATGATCTCTCCGCAGCCCTGCCTTCCACACTCGCACACGATTTGTAGAGGCTCGGACGGCTCCAGATATTCGTGGCTCTTTTCAAGGCCTTCGTTCGCGTACCGTGCGTCCGATTCACTTTCGGCCACAATCTCTTCTTCGTGACCCATCCAAGGCCCTCTCCTTCAGGACCACCAAAGTATGACATCAGACTCGCATCGACGTCGAGCGTTTCAAACTCGAAGACGCCGGGTAGCTGCCCGCAGTCGAAGAGCTGATGGGTACGGCCGCGGCTCTCCTATGTGGTAGGGCCAGCCGACATCGGGGTATGAGCATGAGGGACCGGATCGCTCCAGATCGCTCTAGACTGGGGACCGAATCGTGCTTCGATACGAGGTTATCGAGAGACACGATGATTACGTGGTGCTGGAGCTTCGAGGAGAGCTGACCGAGGAAGTCCCTGTCGAAAGGCTGCACGAAACACTGAAGCAGCACTACGTCGACGACGGAGTGCGCCTCATTCGAATCGAACTGGCCGGGGTAGATCGGATCGATCTGGAAGGGGTAGGGGTGTTGCTCGCCCTGTGGAGAGAAGCGTCGCGCCGGGGGAAACGGTTGGTGGCTGAGAATCCCCAAGCGTCAGTCCGAAGCAAGCTCCTGACCATGGGAGTCTTGACGCTCCTCGAGAGAGGAAACGAAGAGTGAGAGACTGATCACGCGCAAACAGGGAGCCAGTTATCTTCGAGGCTCCAGTGAGGAGTTCTTTTCGCCAGCCGGCCTCAGTCCGAGAACCCGCTCGTTTGGCTAGACGAATTGCCACATCTGAGAACGATGACGGCTACATCATCGCCCCGCTCCTCAAGAGGCAGCGAGGAGAGGGCCGCTTCGATCCACTCAGCGATGCGGTGCGCGCTTTCATTGGCCATTGAAGAGAGGTCGTGAAATACCCCCTGTTCCGAAAGGGTTTGATCCTCATATCTTCCGAGGAGGCCGTCCGTATAGAGGATCAGGGCGTCCCCCGGTGCCATGAAGCTGCCGATGTCGCTCAGACTGGTCCGCTCGAACACGCCGAGGAGGCGCCCGGGGACCCCGATGTGTTCAACCGCGCCAGTCGATCGAAGAAGGAGGGGCTGCGGGTGCCCGCCCAGAGATACGCGCAGCTGTGCCCCGACGCCTTGTGGCCGAAGCCTGACGTAACAGACGGTGCAGAACCTCTCGGTCTGAGCTTCCCTCAGGAGGGCCTCGTTCAAGGATCTCAACACCTTGCTCGGCCGACGGTCGTGCATCGCGATGGCTCGTATGCTGTGCCGGACGAGCCCGGTTATGGCCGCTGCCTCGGGGCCCTTTCCGCACACATCCCCCACGACGAGAGCCCAGCCTCGATCGGCCGTCTCAAACACGTCGTAGAAGTCGCCCCCCACCTCATAGCCATCCCCGGCCGGCCGATATAAGGCGGCTACCTCAAATCCGGGGATGTCTGGGACCGCCGGCGGCAAAAGGCTCTGCTGCAGGGTCCAGGCGATGTGGTCCCGCTCGTGGTAGAGACGGGCGGTGTCGATTCGTGTGGCCGCCCGCCGGGCGAGCTCCTCAGCGAGGTGGAGGTCCTTCTCGCCGAAAACTCGTCCGGGCGTGGTGGAAACGAGGGTGAGAGCTCCCAGAATTCTTCCTCGGGCCAGGAGAGGGACGCAGATGAATGACTGGAAACCCATGTCGCGAGCGATCTGGAAGAGTTCCTCGTCTCGCGTGGTCTGCCGAAGGAAGGTTTCCGTCATTTGAGGCGAGTACTCGGGCTTTCCGCTTCGTATGACGCGCACGACAGGGTCGCTCCCCGTCGAGCTTGGCGAATAGTCCTTCTGGAGGCGAGCAGCAAGACTCCTCCATTTCGGATCTGCATGTGCGGCGGCCAAACGTTGTATCGACCCGTTCTCTGCTACCACATCGACCAAACAGAGATCGGCGAGGCCCTGCACAGCAAGTTGCGCCAACCGAACGAAGGTTGCTCGGTAATCGAGGGACGTGGCAAGCAGCTCGCTTGCTCGCGACAGGACGGCCAGTCGCTGCCAGGCGGCTTGGGCCTCCTCGTGGGCCGACCGCTCCGCCTCATACAGCCGAGCATTATCGATGGCGACGCCGGCTCGCCGGCCGAGTTCCTCCGCCAGCAAGAGGTCGGCCTCGTCGAATCGGTGCCCGGATTCCGCGCTGACAAGGGTGATGCCTCCGAAGGTCCGGCCTCGAGCGGACAAAGGCGACACGATGATCGAGTACAGCCCGAGACTTCTCATGAGGTCCAATTGATGCTCGTCTCGAGCTGAGTCGACCAACAACGAGTCCGGGACTTCCGGATAAAGCTCCGAGCGGCCCGTCCGGACAACGTTTGGCAGTCCCATTTGGGCGTGTGGATCAATCGGGTACTGTCGCCAGAACTCGGAGGTCATCTGCACTTTGGAGGGATCCACGTGGGCCACCGCCACGTTGGTGATGGTCTCTGAGTCCTCCATCACGTCGACGGCACACCAGTCCGCGAGGCGAGGGACAACGAGACCGGCCAGCTCCTTTAGGATCTGGTCGTAATCGAGCGAGCCTCCCAGCACCTCGCTTACGTGTGCCAGAAAGGTCAACCTATCAACCCTCGAGGGGGAAGGAAGCGCTCCCGCGCCTTCCGTCGCGGAACTCCGCCCAGGACCTTCGCGCCCAATCCACACGGAGACACGACGAGCTGGGAGTTCTACTGCGCTTGCCCGGGCCTCGACCGTTACGATCGAGCCATCTTTGCGCCGAAGGTCAACTTGTGCCCGCCAAGAGCCATCGCTTCTGAACCGCGCGTACTCCTGTTCAGCTTCCCCCCTCGTCCCCACGACGATGTCGAGGGTGCACATGTTGACCAGCTCGCCGCGTGAGTACCCAAGGAGTCTGGTCGCGGCAACGTTCGCATCGAGATAACGGCCCTCTTCGTCCGCCACGAGGATGAGGTCGTCTACGGACTCAAACAAGTGAGCGTAGAGGCCATCGCTGCGCCTCTCAAGAGGTCGCCGCGTCTGCCCCCGGCGCTTGGATGATACGTCCTTGGCCAAAGCGCAGCTCCTGTTCGGTGCCCTATTGTGCCGCTGGTGCTCAGCTTGTGGCAAGAGCCAATCGGCTACTTCGTGCCGAACTCGGAGTGAGAAGTAGTTCTTGGGCTTGGCGAATGAGTCGACGCGGCTGCGCGCGAGGTCGTTACTGACACTGACATATCTGGCCGGCCACGTGACATCGGGGAGGCATGGGAGGGCACTATCGAGAGGCTGTGGCTGACGCCCGTGCCCCCGGTTTGGGGTGGGTCATCGTTGCAGTTCTGATCGTCCTTGCGATCGTGTACTTCGTCAGACGCTAATGAGTCCAGATCGAGCCCTTGAGGCAGCCAGATGACTCGGCCCCACCGTTTGGTCCAGATCTTGTGAGAGTGGCGGCAGGGTCGGGCTCGAGCACCGAGCGGTTCGCCACCGCCGAGGCGTCACTGGACCGTCCACCTCATGTGAGGCATGTGCCTCTTATGCCGTGTTTCTCGCCATCATCGGCGAGGTGGGGATTCTCATCACCACCCCCCACGGCGCGACGCGAGCATGCTGTGACGCGCGCCGTACTGAGAGATAGGCGTGTGGCTCACCAGGAAGTTGAGTAACGGCATCGTAGACGAAGACGGTCAAGCAGATGTTGGCGTCGGCGTGGGCGTCTGATCGGCCGAGGGCGATGGCGACTCCGAGGGCGATGACGACTCCGAAGGCGATGGCGATGACGACTCCGAGGGCGTCGGCGATGGCGACTCCGAGGGCGTCGGCGTCGGGGAAGGCGTCGCTGAAGGTGTTGGTGATGGCGTCGGCGACGGTGTTGGTGTCGGGAACTCAACGAGCGAGGGTGGCTGGAAGGGCTGCACGGGCATACCGTCCGTCGCCACCGACATGAACCGGTGCCAGATGAGCGCGGGGATCGACCCTCCATAGACGGCGGGGAAACCACCGACATCTCGCATGGAGATGTTGCCTCCCGGATACCCGACCCACACGCATGCGGCGAGCTGTGGGACGTACCCGCAGAACCAAGCATTCGTGTAGTCCTGGGCGGTGCCGGTCTTGCCCGCCGCCGGCCGTCCGATCGCGGCAGCGGACCCGGTGCCCGACGTGATGGCGTCCTCGAGGATGCTGGTGATCATGTTCGCGTGATTGGGCCACAGAACCGCCTGACCCGCCGGATCGATCGGGCGGTCGATCACGTACCCATCGGGCCCCCGCACGACCGCCACCGGCGTTGGGTCGTGTCGGACGCCCTGCGCGGCAAGCGTTGCGTACGCCTCCGTCATCTCGAGTGGTGTGACCTCCTCCGTGCCGAGGGTGATCGAGCAATACGGTTCCAGGGGGGACTCGATCCCCATGCGGTGGGCCATCTGGGCCACGTTCTCCGGTCCCACCTGGGTCACGACCTGCGCGAAGATCGTGTTCACCGAGTGTGCGGTGGCCTGCGCCAGCGTCATGGTGCCCGCTCCCTCGTCTGCGTAGTTCGCGACCTGCCACGGGGCGCCGTTCGTATAGCAGCCACGCTCGGGGATCGAGATGCTCGGCGGTCCGTTCCACATGGACCATGGCGAGACCCCGTCCTCGAGCGCGGTGGCGAGGGTGAAGACCTTGAACGCGCTACCCGCTTGCCGATGGGCCTGGGTCGCCAGGTTGAACTTGGCCACCCGGAAGTTCCGCCCGCCCACCATGGCCCGAATGGCGCCGTCTCGAGGGTCGATGGCCACGACGGCCGCAGCCGGATCGTTCCGCCCACCCAGATACATCCGAACCGCCCGCTGCGCGGCACGCTGCCATGACAGGTCGAGGGTCGTCCGTACCCGCAGGCCTCCACCGAACACGCGTCCCGGCCCGTACCGGTTCTCGAGGAACCGACGCGTGTAATCGGCGAAGTACGCGGCGGGGGATCGCAGAACCTCCGGAGCGACCGTCCTTACGGGTTCGCCCCAAAGGCGCGTGGCTCGAGCTTCACTGATCGCTCCGACCTGCACCATCTGGGTGAGGACGTAGTTGCGTCGCACCTTCGCCGTCGCCGGATCGACCATCGGGTCGTATCTGCTCGGCAAGGCGATGGTGCCGGCAAGCGTGGCCGACTGGAGGAGCGTGAGATCCTCGGCGTCTCGCCCGAAATAGGTTCGAGCGGCGGCCTGCACGCCGTAGGCGCCGTGCCCGAAGTAGATCGTATTCAGGTACTTAGCCAGGATCTGGTCCTTGGTGAGCTCGTGCTCGAGCTTGATGGCCATGACACCCTCGCGGATCTTGCGCCCCAGCGACGGCTGACTGCCTGTGAATACCGTCTTCACGTACTGCTGCGTGATCGTGGAGCCGCCCTGGTCGAACGAGCCATCCTCTAGGTCGGCCCAAGTCGCCCGGGCGATGGCGAAGGGATCGACGCCGTCGTGGGAGTAGAACCGCTTGTCCTCGACGGCCACGACGGCCTGTTGAAGGTGCAGGGGCATCAGCCTGAACGGGATGATCGTGCGGTTCACTGCCGCGTGCAGCTCGGTGATCGGTCTCCCGCTCCTGTCCAGTAGGTAGGTCGTCTGTCGAAGAGGTGGTACCGGGGGAAGGTCGATCGTGCCGTAGACATAGGCGAATCCGACGGCCCCAGCCCCCAGCAACAGGAGGGGAATCGCCGCGAGCAGGGCAGCGACTCTGCGCAAGGTCCGAGCCCTGGCGCCGCGATCCGCCGACGGCCAGCTCCAACCACCCGTCCAATCCCAGCTCGCCGGGTGGTGCACGGGAGTCGCCAACAGGGTCGAGACCTCCAAAGCCCGATCGAAGGGGTGACGGACAGGTACCCGGCCGGCCGGAGTGACAAACAGTTCTACGACGGCCTTTCGCTCCTCGCGCCGAAGAGCACCGGCCACGGCTCCCTTCTGAGGCAGGCCCGGAGAGTCGTTTCGCCCTGAAGATGTGTCTCCTGCCGTTTCGCTCCTCCGTGGCGGGGTAGGTAGATGCCGTCCGAGGCGAGGAGCGGGGGGAATGCAGGGGGCAACGATCGTCCTGAACGACGAACGGCTCATCCTCCGAGGGAGACTGGCGACCATGGAACGCCACCGGTGCCGGACTCACCCCAGCGATCGGCTGTGCGAGTCGGAGGGCTGCGGTACCCGGTTGTCGATCTACAACCCATTGGCGCTGTGCTGGCAGCATCAGCGGCCCGCGCGATTCATCCAGCGAGCGGAGCGCCGCACGTCGTGATGGCGTGGAACGACCGATCCAGCGAACGCCGTGTTGCGTTCGGCCTCGGCCTCTCGTGATCGAGGTTGGGAGGTCAGGGGGTCCTGGTAGCCGCGCCGGCGAGGCCAGCGTTCGCGGTCGGTGACGGGCTCGGTGTGGGTATCGGCGAAGGGCTCGGGGTCAGGATCCCGAACTCCTGCTCCACCAAGTGACGCGTGACGGTGAGGGCCCCGGTCTTCGGCGATTGCTCGATGAGGTCGTACGCCACCAGGCGTGGGGGAGTCCCGGGCTCGAAGTACAGGACCTCCGCGGAGAGCGGGATCCCCTCATCGGGAACGAACGTGCCGAAGTTCGAGCCGCCGGTCGTGCCCACCCGGAGGTAGAGCGTGCCGTCCTGGGCCCGGGACCCGTTCACGTGGAAGTGACCCGAGATCACGAGCGGCACGTGACCCGCCACGCTCTGTGCCATGCGGTCGTCGTGGACCGCCACCATGTCGACCGGCTCGGCCGAGCGCTCGACGTCCGACAGGACGAGTGGGTTGACGGCGAGGACGCGCGTCTCGAACACGCTGTCGGACAGGCGTTCGATCGTCGGGGGCTGGATCGGGTCGCCCTTGCCGTAGAGATGAAGGCCGTTGAGCTCGGTAGTGGTCCCGTCCAGCACGATCGCGTTCGGAAGCTTCTTCAAGGCCTGCTGGAACGCTCGGCTGTCGTGGTTGCCTCGTACCCAGACATAGGGCTTGCCCATCGAGGCAATCTCATTCAGGACGAGGTTCTCTGGCGGCGTTCCAAACGATGTGGTGTCGCCGGTATCGACGATGAAGTCCACGTCGAACCCGCTGGCAATCTGCTTGGTGAACTCCAGGCCGAGGGGGGACAGGTGGATGTCGGAGATATGGAGCACCCGGATCTCGCCAACCTCGCCAACCGGGCTCGTCTGGATGGACGTGTAGACCTTGATCGCACCGTCGACGACCCGTTCGAGCTGAGCCCGGAACTCGTCGAACTTCGTCGCCGCGGAGCGGACGGGCGGGATGACGTCGGCCGCGAGCGCGAGTGAGCCCGAGAAGGTTGGCGTGGCGAACGCGCTGCTTCGAAACGTTGCCATCGCCAGGATCTCGGACCCTCCCACGAGGATCACGGCGAACAGGACGGTCGAGGCGAGCGAGACCCAGCGTTTTCGGAAGGCCAATACCCCGAGGATCAGGGCTCCGAGCGCAGCCACCACGATGGTCCGGAGCGCGTGCAGAGGCAACGCCCGCCCGGAGTCGGACTGGACACGAGCGACGAGTCCGTCGATCCCGCCGGCCGACAGGTCCCGCGTGAGCTCGTTGATCCGCACGTCGAGGAGGGTGGCGCTCAACCGGAGCGGGGCGGAGTGGCTGTTCGCGGTCAGGTGGCCGAACGGAGGAAGCACGATGTCCGTGACACCCCTCCCGAACTGCGTGTCCAGCCTGACCACGAAGGGGCCCATGTCGACGCTCGAGGCCCCCCACACCGCCATGCCGAGCCACGCGCCGGCCAACCCCACCACGAATGGGAAGGCGGGGCGGAGACGCCGCAGCACATCGGTGGCGCGCTCCGACCGGAGGATTCCTCGAAATCTTCGGATCGGTCGCATCATGGGGGCATCGGCGATGCCTACGTCCGACTGTACCTGCGAGGCTTGTTACAGTCGGCGCGGTGCAGGCCTCAACGACCCGCAACGCCGCCATCGCCGGCTCCATCGCGTCCGTCGTGTTGGTCGCGATCGTCGCATCGGTCCCCCGGTCGCCCCTTCAGCCGGCCCTGCCGGGCTCCGCCGAGGCCAAGGGCCCGTTCCGATGGCTGGCCGAGCTGACGGCCCTCGACGGGGTTCACGCGAACGCGCTGGTGGCGGTGTCGGTGGTCAGCGTGGCTCTGGCCGCTGCGGCGTTCCTTGCCGTTCTCCGTGAGTCCTGGCGGGGGACGATCTCGCCGGGCACCGTGATCGGTCTCGCGGTGGCATACCACGTCGTGGTCCTCTTCCTGCCGCTGCTGTTCTCCCGCGACGTGTACTCGTACGCGTACTACGGCAGGATCGCCGCCGTCTATCACGCGAACCCGTACGTCACCACGCCCTCGGACTTCCCTTCCGACCCGCTCGAGCAGTACGTGGGGCCCCGGTGGGTCGACACGCCGGCCGTGTATGGCCCCCTGTTCACGTTGTTGTCGTCGGGAGTGGCCCGAATGTTCGGAAGTATTGCCGCGTCGATCGCGGCGTTCCGAGCGATCGCGATCGCCGCCAGCCTGGCGACGATCGCAGTCCTCGTTCCGCTGGTTCGCAGGGTCCGGCCCGACCGGGAAGCGTTCGCCGTGGCCATCATCGGGCTGAACCCTGTGGTGCTGTTCCAGTCCGTGGCGAGCGGTCACAACGACATACTCGTCGCGCTTTCGATCGCCGGGGCCCTGGCCCTGGTGTTCGCGGGGAAGGAGCTCCCTGCTACCGCGGTCCTTTCCCTGGGCGCGATGGTGAAGGCGACGGCGGCGGTCCCGCTGCTGCTGCTCGTGGTGGTCGTCGCGGCTCGGGCCGAACCCGGCAGGCGGACCCGCGCGGCCGCCGTCCACCTGGGGGTGGCGGCGGGGGTCGCGCTCCTGTTCGCCCTGCCGTTCCTGCAGGCGAACGATCCAACCCTGGGGATGGTGGAGCTCGCCCGACATCAGGGGTGGCTCGCCCCCTCGCGATTCTTCGGCCGCGTGCTGGACGCGATGACCGGCGAAGCGTTGGGCATCGTGGCCAGGGTGGCTTTCGCCATCGCGTTCGTCCTTGCACTCTTCATGATCGCACGCGCCCTGGTCCGGCGGGCTCCCTCCATACCGGCGGAGGCGCAGGGCGCCGCGTGGGGCTGGAGCCTCCTGTTCCTGATGCTGCTCGGACCGGTGCTACTGCCCTGGTACCTGGCCTGGACGCTGCCGCTCGCGTGGCTCCTTCCGAAAGTGCCACGCCTGACGGCCGTATGGATCGGAACGCTCCTCACCATGTCCCAATGGGCCACCGAACCGACACGGTACCCGAGGGCCTACGACGCGAACGTGCTCGTCGGGCACTACGTCCTTACGCCCGTGGCCGTGGCCGTCCTAGTGTGGCTCGTTCTGGACTTCGTCCGACGGCTTCGGGCCGGCACGCCGCTCGAGGAGGAAGCGAGCGAGGTAGCCGCCCCCGCCGCCCACCGCTGAGACCACGGTCGGGCCGACCGACCCCGTGAGCGGCATCCCCACGCGCTCCAGCGCGATGCCGGCGAGGATCAATGCGGCCATCCCGCACAGGGGCGCGAGCGCCAGGCGAGCGACGGCGTCTCGGGCGAACGTACCTGCCCATCCGGAGCCCGCCACGAACAGCAGGGTGAGCACCCCGAACACGGCGAGGATGATTTCCCCCGGCGAAGACGGTTCCAGGGGATCGACGGGCCGGGACAGCGCGGGCGGGACGCCGGTCCCAGGAGACGTCTCGATGAACACGCCGTCCGCCACTCGGGTCATGGAGGGTGGTGGGCGGTCTACTCGGTCGAACGGGGTGAGCAGAAACGAGAGAGGGGGCGCGCCTGCCGCGCGGGTGGCCTCTTCGGCGTCCCTCGACGTGATGCGGGCCAGCGCGATTCTCTCACTCGTGGCCTGCCGGCCTTCCCTCGGGTACGGCACGACCACGGATGCATCGCGGATGCGATCGGGGGGAAGCCCCGCCCGGATGACGTTCGCCGCCTGCGTGGCCAGGAACGTCGCGGTCGCGTCACGGTCGTTCACGACGAAGAGCAACGGGGTCCCCGGTGGCGCCGCCGACGCGTACCGGCCGGCCGCGGTCACCGCCTGGACCTCTGCGGTCGAGAGGAAGGGCTTCTGGCGAGCCCAAGCGATGAACGCCCCCGCCGTCATGGCGATGACCAGTCCTCCAGCGACGGCCACGGCGACGACTCGCCGCGTGGGCACGGCACGCCACAGCCGGACCAGGCCATATGCCGCCAGGATGGGAACGACGAAGCCGAAAGTGATGAACCGATCCGGGGGGAACAGCCCGGTGGCCAGTCCGATGACGATCCCGCCGAGGCTCACCACTCCCCAGGCGATCAGGAGGTGCCGGACGAAGCCGCGCGTCTCCCGAAGTCCGTACACGGCGAGGGGTATCGACGCCCATTGGACGTATCGGGTCCATCGGTGGACCAGCCGGTCCAGGTACGCGCTTCGAAGGGCGTCGGTCAGCCCCGCCGTGCGGAGCAAGCCATCACGCGACGTGACCACCGACAGTTGACCCGGCCCAGCGAGGAGGGCCAGCGCCTCTGCCACGAACACGGCGCAGCCCGCGACCGACGCGGCGACGACCCGACGGACCTCCGCCCGGTCCGTACGCCACGCCTGCGCCGCGGCCACGACGAGGATGGGGACCCCGAGGAGGAGGAAGAGCGGATGGGCCGACCCGGCCGCGCCCAGGAACAGCCCTGCCGCGACCGTGGCCCGAGAGGTGGCCATGGCCAGGGCGGTCGCTGCCGCCAGGAACAATGCGGCGAAGGCCAGGCTGGCCAAGTACCCAGCGGTCAAGTGCACGGCGAAGGTCCCGGCCAGCACGCCGGCCACCACCCACGTCGCTCGGGGCCCGCCGTTGTCGATGTGAGTCGCACCATCGGTCGGTGAGACCGCGTGCTGATGGACGAGCGCCGCTGCGCCTACTCCCACGGCCGCTCCCAGCACGCACTCCAACGCCGAGAGAACGGCAGTCAGGGGGAGATGCAACGTGCCCTGCACGAGGAGGGCAATGGCGGGGATCCCTGGCCGCGGCACGGCCGAGAGCCCGTCGTGGCCTGCCAGCCGCGTCCACCACAGGTACACGGGCCCATCGGGCCCCACCGGGTACGCGAATCCACGCACAACGAACAGCCCCACGTACCAGATGAACAGTCCACCGGCGACCGCTCCCAGGACGATCAGGTCGGTCCGCGTTCGCTGATCCCGGGGAGTGCTGGTTCGGTTCAACCGGAGGCCGAGATGTTGGCCGTCCTGTGCATGGGATCCTCCGGCGATCGGGCTCGGACTGTATCAACTGGTCGCCGATACAATCCCGGCCCATGCTCGACCGCGAACTCGCCGGCCAGGTCCTCAGAGCTGCGCGAGCCAGGGGCGGCTCCTTCGCCGAGCTGTTCGTCGAGGAGCGATCCTCGCTCACCATCCGGTTGGACGACGGGAAGATCGAGGAGCTGACCTCCGGCCTGGACCGGGGGGCGGGGGTGCGGGTCGGTCACGGGACCTCGTTCGGCTACGCGTTCTCTAATCGGCTGGACCGCGATGCGCTGCTCGAGGCGGCGTCTGCCGCGGCTGCCGCCGTGGCGGCGGGTGCGGCCGGCCAGGTCGTCGACCTTCGGGCTGAGGATCCGCCGGTCGTCCACAGGGCCGAGCGACCGGTGGAGGCCGTGCCGGCGGCTCAGAAGGTGACGTGGCTGCGCGAGGTCGACGACGTGGCCCGGGCGTTCAGCCCCCACGTCCGACAGGTCAGCGCGTCCTACGGCGATTCGACTCAGAGGATCGTGATCGCCACCTCGGACGGGCGGTGGGTGGAGGAATCGCGCCCTCGGGTCCGGCTGGGAGTGCAGGTGGTCGCGGGGCGCGACGGGAACATCCAAACGGGGTTCCACGGACCGGCCGGCCTCGCCGGGCTCGAGTTCTTCCAGGGGCACCCGCCGGGCACGACGGCCGAGGTCGCAGCGAAGCGCGCCGTGACCATGCTCGACGCCGGGCCCGCTCCTGCCGGCGAGATGCCCGTGGTCCTCGCGCCGGGCATGGGTGGTGTGCTGTTCCACGAGGCCTGCGGGCACCCGCTCGAGGCGGACATCGTGGACAAGGAGGCCTCGGTGTACCGCGGTCGCATCGGCGAGGTGCTGGCGTCGACGCTCGTGACCGGGGTGGACGACGCGACCGTCCGAAACGCTTGGGGGTCGTTTTCCTTCGACGACGAGGGCGTGCCGGCGCAGCGCACCGTCCTGTTCCAGGACGGTGAGCTGCAGGGCCTGATGTACGACCGGCTTCGTGCGGAGAAGGACGGCGTGGCCTCGACGGGGAACGGGCGGCGCCAATCCTACGCTCATCCTCCCATCCCACGGATGACGAATTCCTACATCCTCAACGGACCGTCGAAGGCGGACGACGTCCTGGCGTCGACCGAAGGTGGCGTGTACGTGGCAGCCCTCGGCGGCGGGCAGACCAACCCCGCCTCAGGCGACTTCGTGTTCGGCGTGTCGGAGGGGTACCTCATCGAAGGGGGCAAGGTCACTTCGCCCGTTCGCGGCGCCAACCTCACCGGCAGAGCCATCGACGTCATGTCGGCGGTCGATGCCGTGGCCGACGACTTCGAAACATGGGAGGGCGTGTGCGGTAAGGACGGTCAGGGCGTTCCGGTGGGCAGCGGATCGCCCAGCCTTCGCATCGCCCGAATCACCGTGGGAGGGACGGGTGGCTGACCTTGCCGAGCTGGCCGGTGCGGCCGTCGAGGCTGCCCGGGACCAGGAGGCCGTGGAGGCCTACGCGGAAGAGGCCAGACGCACCGAAGTCACCGCCTACAAGGGCGAGGTGGAGGGGCTGACGTTCGCCGAGTCGCGGGGAGTCGGAGTCCGCCTGATCGCGGCGGATCGGCTCGGCTACGCCTACGCGGCCGATCCGTCCATCGACGAGGTCCGGGCGGCCGTCGCCCGGGCCCGAGAGAACGCCGAGCTCGCCACAGAGGATGAGTTCAACACACTCCCTCCGGCCGTGCCGTTCGAGCCGATCTCCTCCCTATTCCGTCAGGACCAGGCCGTGATCGCCACCGAGCGCAAGGTGAGCGTGGCGCTGGATCTCGAGCACCTCGCGGTCTCGGCCGACCCGCGGGTCTCGAAGGTCGACCAGGCGGGCTACGGGGACGCCGTGTCGCGGGTGGCCATCGCCTCCACCGCCGGCGTCAGTGCTGAGTACGGGCGGACCGACTGTTGGGCCGTCGTCTCCGCCCTCGCGGAGCAGGATGGCGAGACCCAGTCCGGATGGTCCTTCCGGGTGGCTCGAGAACTGAGCGAGCTTGATTGGGGATCGGTGGCGCAGGAGGCCGTCGAGCGATCGGCCCGGCTGCTGGGCGCAGTCAAGCCGGCGTCGGGGCGCGTGCCGGTAGTGTTGGACCCGTTCGCGGGATCGTCGTTCCTCGGAATCCTGGCCGGCGCCCTGTCGGCGGAGTCGGTGCAGAAGCAGCGGTCCCTCTTCGCCGGCCTCCTTGGAGAGGAGGTGAGCTCGCCACTGATGACGCTGGTGGACGACGGGCGGAACCTCGATGGACCGGCCGCAGCGCCGTTCGACGACGAGGGAGTGCCCACGGGCCGAACCGAGCTGATCGCCCACGGCACGCTGATGGCCTTCCTCCACAACGCCTACACGGCCATGCGAGGGGGGACCGACTCGACCGGAAACGCCACGCGCGGCGGCTACCGGACCCCGCCGGGCGTGGGCACGACGAACTTCTTCGTGCAGCCGGGCCTGACTCCCGTGTCCGACATCCTTCTCCGAGCCCAGGGAGGAGTGCTGATCCAAGACGTCTCGGGGGTGCACTCGGGGGCCAATCCGATCAGCGGGGAGTTCTCGGTGGGTGCCACCGGGCTTCGGATCGTGGATGGGGAGCTCCGCGAACCGCTCCGAGAGATGACCGTCGCGAGCACCGTGCCGCAGATGCTGAAGGGCATCGCGGCGGTCGGTGACGACCTCCGGTTCTTCACCGCGGTGGGCGTCCCCACGATCTTGATCGGGGAGATGACGGTGGCCGGGGTCTAGGTCGCCGACCCGGCGGAGCGGAGGGGGCTCGCTCCGCCGGTGGCGATGACGCTTACGAACCTTCGATGTGGCCGTTCCCGTAGCCGTGGCTGCCGCCGGTGGCGCCCGCGAGGTCGTGCGGGTTGCCGTGGACCTTGTCCGGCTTGCCGTGCACCTTGTCCGTCTTGCCGGGCTTGCCGTCGGGCCACTTGTCGGCGATCTTCTGCTGGAGCCACTGCTCATGCTCGTCGTGACGCACCCAGTTCAGGCCGTGGTGGTACAGCGCATTCATCAGGCCGTCGTTGGGGTGGTCTGCGCAGTTGGTCATGAGCACGCGAACCGACTGGACCATATGGTCCTTCTGTCCCGAATCCAAGGCGGTCACGAGCGTGTCGAAGGCCTTTGCGGTGTCCGCGTTCGACAGATCGGCCTCGCCGAGGACCGCGGTACCGCAGGCGTTGTCGACCGCCTGGAAGTAGTCCTCGACCTTCTTCTGGACCTGCGATCGATCGAACTCAACACAGTCTGCGGTTCCACCGGCGTCGGTGACGACTGCCGTGTCGGTGACTGCCGTCGAGTCCCCGGTCGCTTCTGCGCAATAGGGACTCTCCTGGGCCCACGGAGGGCCCGAGGATGTTCGCGCCAGCGCCACGCCGGCACCGGCGACGACCAGCGTCGCTCCCAAGACCGTGACCAGGTGGCGGGGTGTGCGGAACTTCCGTGATCTACCCATGCAGCCGAGTATCGGCGAGAGGGCTGCCGCCCCAGTACCGCTTTCCGGCCATTTCCGGCCTTCCGAGGGGGACTGCGGACGGCCATCACCAGGCATGCCCGGGGGAGGCCGGGAGACCTACCTGGCGTGGGCCCCGCTCAGAGGCCGCTTGCCGGCCGCACGTTCGCGGCGATCACCGCGAACACGACGATGGCCACGGTGACCCGATACATGAGGAAGACGACGAACGAATGGCGCCTGAGGTATGCGAGCAAGAGGGCGATCACCAGGAACCCGCTCACGGCCGATGCCACGATTCCCCACACGAACGGCCACGCCAGCCCGGGCGGCAGGCCGGAACCCGCGACGTCGATGCCCTTGACGATCCCGGCCCCGGCGATGATGGGCAGCGAGAGAAGGAACGAGAACCTCGCCGCTGATTCCCGATCGAGCCCCAGGGCCCGACCCGCGGTGATGGTCACGCCGGAGCGGGATACCCCGGGCTGCAGTGCCGCCGCCTGGACCAGGCCCAGCACCACCCCGTCTCGCACCGACAGGTCCGCGATGCCACGACGGATGGAGGCGGCCCGATCCACCCAGACCAGGATGACCCCGAAGGCGATCAACATCACCGCGATCAGCCAGGGCTGGCCCAGCGTGTCCTCGATCACGTTCTCGAACAGGGCTCCGACGAGCGCGCCGGGGATGGTCCCCACGACCAGCGCCCAGGCCAGCCGTTCGTCGGCCGACGCGATGGAACGGCGCCTGATGGACCGGAGCCAGGCCGCGAGGTACCTGACCACGTCGTGGCGGAAATACATCAGCGCGCCGATCAGCGTCCCGATATGCAGCGCGACGTCGAAGGTCTTGTTGAGCTCCGGGTTCCGCAGGATGGTCCAGCCGAAGAGCCAGGGGACGATGATCAGGTGCCCGGAGCTCGAGATCGGGGCGAACTCCGTCACGCCCTGGGTGATCCCGAGCACGATGGCCTGAAGGATGCTCGTCGCCGTTTCCTCTCGCCGGGCAAACGGCGCTGATGCTACTCGGCCCCGGGTTTCGGCGGCCTGCCGGGGCGCTTGAGATCACGGTTCGGCAGAGTCGATGGCGATGGCCAGGTCGGCGAAGGCCGTCGCGTATGCCAGGCGTTCGGCTTCCTCGGGGCTCACCAGGAGCACCAGCGAGGGTCCGGTGGAGGAGGTGGACATGATGGGGGTCGTCCCGTCGGCGCCGTCATCCCCGAGCAACACCAACACCTCCAGGCCGGTGGCCACGGTCTCGGTATGTGGATGAGGCCCGCCGAAGGTGGCGTACACGTCGACCCGGTCCCCGGCACGCACCGCACCGGGCGGAATCGCCGCGCCCACGGGAAACGCGCGCAGGCCGGAAGGGATCAACGAGGCGACCGGACCCGCCTCGGCCGCGCCGAGGCGGGTCCGGGTCACCGGTTCGCCCTCGGCCACGTCGGATCCGATGGTCTCGCCGACTGCGAGGGTCACGGTTCGAAGCGCTCCCGGCGGCGCGAACGACGACGGGATCTCCGCGACCCGGAGCATCGACTCGTTCAGCACCGTTCCACGCTCGATGGGACCGGCGGCGACAACGACCGGCCGCGTCGTGCCGACCACCGGCCGAAGGGCTTCCAGCCTTACCGCGTACCCGCGGACGAGCCCATACGCCGCCACAGCAGCCACGACCGCGAGGAAAGCGGAGACCTTAGAGATCGGCGACCACCGGCGACGGAACACGCACCACCCCCCCATGAAGCGAGCACCGGAAGCAGCCTGACGCTAATGGATGCGTCGGTCGCGTGCTGTGAGGTCGATCACACTCCCCGGGGCTTCGTCTCCCCGAGGGGAAGGACCCGGACCCGAAACTCCTCCAAGGCCGCCTGACCCACGATCATGGCGACGGACTCGCGGATCCGATCCCCGAGCTGCTCCGGGTCCTCCGAGGTCTTGAACCGAAGCTCGATGGTGACGAGGACGGGCTCGGCAGCCATGGCCCCCCATCGTACCCTCGCCACTAGACTTCGAACCGTGCTCCTCGCAGGGCCGTGACGCACGGACAATCGCGCTCCTGCGGCAGGGCGGGGATGGATGCGAACAGCAGCTCACGGAGCTTCGCGTTGTTCCGGTCGAACACTTCGATCACCGCTTCGTGCGTGACCGGCGGAACGGCCGGGACGCCGACGTCGTAGTCGGTGATGAGCGAGACGTTCGCGTAGCAGATCTCAAGCTCTCGTGCGAGGAGGGCTTCCGGATACCCCGTCATGTTGATCGTGTGCCACCCCATCTCGTAGAACCACGCCGACTCGGCACGCGTGGAGAACCGTGGCCCCTCGATCACGACCATCGTCCCGCCGTCATGCATGGAGATGCCGAGCTCCGTGCCCGTTTTCACCGCGACCTCGCGCATCGTGGGACAGTACGGGTCGGCGAAGGCGACGTGCGTCGTGACCGGACCGTCGTAGAACGTGTGGGGCCGCGAACGGGTCCGGTCCACCAGCTGGTCACAGACCACGAAGTCACCGATCTGCACGCCCGGTTGGAGCGAGCCGGCGGCGCAGGGCCCCCAGATCCGCTGCACTCCGAGTTCCTTCATGGCCCACAGGTTGGCCCGGTAGTTGATCCGGTGCGGAGGGTACTGGTGCTTCACCCCGTGGCGGGGGATGAACGCGACCGAGTGGCCGCCGACCTCGCCGACCACGGGTGAGGCGGAGGGGCTGCCGTAGGGCGTGTCCACGTCGACGGCTTCCGAGGACTCCAGGAACGAGTAGAACCCCGACCCCCCGAAGACGCCGATCTCCGCCGCGCTCAGGCGCTCTTCTCCTTGGCGCCGCCGGTGGTGGCCTTGTCGCCGGCCGGCTTCGAGTCGGCCTTCGTCTCGCCACCCTTCGCATCCGGCTTCGCATCGGGCTTCGCATCGGGGGTTGATCCCGGCGTCCCCTCGGACGACCCGGCTTGGGCCTTGGAGCGGCTGTCCGTGGCGTAGAACCCCGATCCCTTGAACACGATCCCGGCCGGATGGAACACCTTCCGCAGCGGTCCTCCACAGACCCCGCACGTGGTGAGCGGTGTCTCGCTGATTCGCTGGAACACCTCGACGTGCTGTCCGCAATTCGTGCAGGCGTACTCGTAGGTCGGCATCGTGCATCGATTCTATCGGAGCGGGGTATCCATCCAGCCGAGGTCGGGTGTTCGAGCGGGCGGATCGGCGACATGGCGAGCTCCGCTCCGGTCCACACTAGGGAGACCGGGCGACTGGAGCCCCGTCTGGGTCCGGAGTACACTCACCTACCCTTTGGGGGAGGTCCCATGAAGGTCAGGAAGGCTGTCATCCCCGCCGCCGGCCTGGGGACCAGGTTCCTCCCGGCCACCAAGGCCCAGCCCAAGGAGATGCTCCCAGTCGTCGACAAGCCGGCTATCCAATACGTGGTGGAGGAGGCCGTGCGGGCCAGCCTGACCGACATCCTCATCATCACCGGCCGGGGCAAGCGCCCCATCGAGGATCACTTCGACCGATCGGTCGAGCTCGAGAACTTCCTGGAAGCCAGGGGAAAATTCGACGAGCTGAAAGAGGTCCGGGAGATCTCGGAGATGGCCTCCATCCACTACATCCGCCAGCGCGACCCTCTAGGCCTGGGCCACGCCGTGCTGGTGGCCGAGGACCACGTCGCGGGCGAGTCCTTCGCCGTCCTCCTGGGCGACGACCTGATCCTCGGGACCACGCCGCTCCTCCAGGAGATGTTGCGGATCCACGAGCGGTACGGGCGGAGCGTGGTCGCGGTCCAGGAGGTGGCCAGGGACGAGATCGGCATGTACGGATCGATCGAGCCCGAGTTCGTCCAGGAGCGGCTGGCACGGGTGGTCTCCATCGTGGAGAAGCCTTCGCCGGACGACGCCCCCTCCAACCTCGCCGTCATCGGCCGGTACGTGCTGACGCCGGAGATCTTCGACAGCCTGCGGGCCGTGGAGCCCGGCAAGGGCGGCGAGATGCAGCTCACGGACGCCCTGAACGGCCTGGCCCAGGAACAGGCCGTGTACGCCTACGTCTTCGAGAACGGCCGGTTCGACGTGGGGAACAAGCTGGACTATCTGAAGGCCACGATCGAGCTGGCAGTGGATCGCGAAGACGTGGGCCAGGAGATCCGCGAATACCTGGCCGATCTGGTGCAGCGCAAGAAGATCCTGTAGGCGCTCCGTCGCGGCCCGGTCGATAGACTGCCCGGGATGGCCACGAGCGCGACACACCTCCACGACCACGACAGCGGTAAGGGCCTGCTCTCGGTAGACGATGCCAGGGAGAAGGTCCTGTCCCAGGTCCAGCCGCTCTCCACCATCAACCTCCCGCTCACGGAATCACACGGCTGCGTGCTGGCCGAGGAGGCGGTGGCATCCTCGAACATCCCCGACTTCCCCTCGTCGGCGATGGACGGGTTCGCTGTCCGATCGAGCGACGTGGTGGGAGCGTCGCCGGGATCGCCCGTGGAGCTGACGATCGTGGGGCGGGCCCCGATCGGCCGTCGTCCCGAGGCGACCGTGGGTGGCGGGGAAGCGGTCCGCATCGCAACCGGGGCGCCGGTCCCCGCGGGCGCGGACACGATCGTCCCCATCGAGAATTGCGAGGTGGCCGGGGATCGGGTTGGGATCCTGGCGGCATCGCCGGAAGGGAAACACGTCCGTCCTACGGGGGAGGACGTGAAAGTGGGCGAGGTCCTGGTGACTCGGGGGCGCCGCCTCGGGGCCCCGGAGCTCGCCCTCCTGGCCACCGCAGGGTTCTCCCACCCGCTCGTCCATCCGCGTCCTCGCGTCGTCGTGCTCTCGACGGGGGACGAGCTGATCGCCCCACCCGGCTCGCCCGGTTATGGCCAGGTTCGTGACTCGAACGCCTACCTGCTTTTCGGTGCCCTCCGGGAAGCGGGCGCCGCGCCGGTCCTGGCCGGCATCGTTCGCGACGAGGTGGACCAGCTACGCGACACGGTGCTCTCCCGGCTCGTTCAGGCCGACGCGTTCGTCTCCTCGGGCGGAGTATCGGTGGGGGAGCGAGACGTGGTGAAGGCTGCGTTCTTCCGCCGGGGTGACGTCGAGTTCTTCAAGGTGGCCATGCAGCCCGGCATGCCGCAGGGCTTCGGCACCATCGAGGGCAAGCCCTATTTCGGTCTTCCCGGAAACCCGGTGAGCGTGTTCGTCTCGTTCGAGGTGTTCATCCGGCCGGCGATCCTGAAGATGATGGGGAGGGCGAACCTGTTCCGCCCTGAGATCACCGCCCGCCTGACCGCCGAGGTATCGGGGCCGAAGGGCAAGACGCAGTTCGCACGGGTGCTGGTCCGGCCGGAGGGGGATGGATACGTCGCCACGCCGACGGGCGGCCGGGGCTCGAACCTCATCGCCACCGTGGCCCGGGCGAATGGCTTGGCCATCGTCCCCGCAGGCGTCGAGACCGCGCCTGCGGGAAGGGACGTCACGGTCATGGTGTTCCGCGCACCGGAGGACTGATGGCGGCGGGCGACGCCGCGCGCATCGTCGATGTTGGCGGCAAGGAGGTCACGGACCGAGAAGCCGTGGCCGAGTGCGTGATCACGATGACCCCGGAGGCCTGCGGGCACCTCGAGGCGGGGACCCCGAAGGGGAACCCTATCGAGGCCGCCCGGGTGGCTGGCATCCTGGGCGTGAAGCGGACGCCGGACCTCCTGCCATTCTGCCATCCCATCGCGGTGACCGGAGCCGAGGTCGTCGTGGAACCCGACCGATCGAGCGGTCAGATCCGCGTCCGGGCGCGAGTCACCGCCCGCGACCGGACGGGCGTCGAGATGGAGGCGCTTACGGCCGCGGCCGTCGCGGCGCTCAGCCTGTACGACACGGCCAAGGCCTTCGATCGCGGTGCCCGGATCGACGGCCTTCGCCTGTTGGAGAAGACCGGCGGCAAGAGCGGCCACTATCGGGCGAGCTGAGCCCGCCGGGGCCGCGGTACGGTTCAAGGAATCACACGCATGTGATTGAGCACGCCACATCTGGGTGCTAGCGTTCGAGCTCGAACAACATGTTGTGCACGTCGTGGCGGGCCGGGGAAACCGCGAACGAAGGGCCGTGCATGTGGGTTGGTTGACGCTTGCGGCCTTGGGCATAGTATGGGCCGCCTTCCTTCTCCCCCGGGGCCGCCGAAGTGGTTCACTCGTCGAGAGCGTGGAGGATTTCGAGCGGAAGATGGAGTTGTTGGCGGAGACAGGACGACACGAGGATGGTCGCTGGATCATTACCCCGCGCAAGGGGACGGCGTTCCTGGGACCCGACGCCCGGGCCCGGGCCAGGGCCCGTGAGCGCCGGCGCCTGGTCTTCGTCTCCCTCCTCGAAAGCATCGGCCTCACGTTCCTGATCGGCCTGGTGCCGCCGCTTCGGCCCATGTGGGCCGTCACCGGCGTCCTGGTGGCGGCATTGGGCGCGTACGTGTGGTTGCTCCTGTGGATGAAGGAGCAGGGTACGGAGGGACACGCGAGGCGACGCGTGCAAGAGGCGGGCGTACCGGACCACCCGAAGCCGGTCAAGCAGCGGTACGTGTCCCGCGGCTCGTCGGCCAAGCCCGCATACAACGGCCTCGGTGTCTTCGACCACGACGACCTGACCAACATCGTGGTCCGGCCGGTCCGAAAGGTCGGCATGGCCGGGGCCTAGCCCGGCGTCTAGACTCCGGCCGCGATGAACCTGGATCAGATCTCGGAGGATGTTCGCGTTCGCTTCGACCAGCGGATGGATGCCCGCGAGCGCGCCCTCCCGGCCGCGCGGCGCGGCATCCGCTCGTGCGCGAACGCGATCCGAGCCATCCACCGCTCCCAGTGGGAGCAGGCGCACCGGCTCATGGACCAGGCCAAGGCGGCTATCGACGAGGGCCTGTTGGCCGCGCGCGATCATCCCGAGATCCGGTTCGCCGGGTACCTCCAGGACGCCCAGAAGGAGTACGCGGAGGCCCGCATCACCGAGGCGGTGGTGACCGGTGTGAGCCAGCTTCCCACTCCCGAGGAGTTGGGGGTTGAGGACGCGCCGTTCCTCAACGGGATGGCCGAGGCCATCGGGGAAGGACGGCGATACATCCTCGACCTGCTTCGCCACGGCGAGGTGGACCGAGGTGAGGCCATCCTCTCGGCGATGGACGACATTTACTACGTGCTCGTGTCGATGGACTATCCCGATGCCATCACGATGAACCTTCGGCGATCGACCGACGTGGCCCGGAGCCTGATCGAGAAGACACGCGGCGACCTGTCGATCGCGATCGTCCAGCGGCAGCTTCGCGACGCGCTCGATCGTCATGCCAAGGACGTGTTGGGCCAGTAGGCAGGTCCGCCTTTGCTACGCTAACCAAGCACGGGGGTGTAGCTCAGACCGGTAGAGCACTGCCTTCGCACGGCAGGGGCCAGGGGTTCAAATCCCCTCACCTCCACCGCGAACGTGCTGGTAGATGGCCATAAACCTCCTTATTGACACCTGGGACGTGTTAGTCCAGACTGGGCGTGGACAAACCACGGACAACGCAGGAGGTCCCAGTGGCCGGCAAATGGCAGCAGACGAACGAACCCTGCGTATACGTCCAGGTCTACACCCGCAGCGATCCCAAGACGGGCAAGGTGGAGGAGCGCAAACGGTGGAAGGCCGCCTTCCGGGCGGTCTCAAACGGCAGGCCCGTGGTCACCTCCCGCACCTTCGACCGGAGAGGTGACGCGGTGGCCTTCGTCGCACAGAATCGGGTCAACGCCCGCCGGGGCGAGGCCACCATCGACGTGATGAAGTCGCGGAAGACGGTGGCCGAGGCGTGGGACCACCTGGTCAAGACGTGGAGGAAGAAGCCGTCCACGTTGGCCCGCTACACCTCCGACTGGAAGGTTCACATCGAGCCGGCCCTGGGGTCACGCCGGCTGGTGAAGGTGCAGCGGGCAGAGCTGGAGGCCTTCTACACCGACCTGGAGCAGCGGACCACCCTGGAGACCCGCAGGAAGGTGCAGCAGATCGTCCACAAGATCTTCGCGGTGGCGGTCCAGAACGAGTGGCTGATCCGCAACCCGGCCCACGGGATCGAGATGCCACAGGCCGCACCGGAGCGTGAGCCCCACGCCCTGACCGAGGCCGAGGTGGAGCAGCTGGCCGGCGAGGTCCCCGCTCGGTACCGAGCCTTCGTGTGGATGTTGGCCGAGACCGGTGCCCGCCCCGGCGAGGTCATCGCCCTCCGGGTGAAGAACCTGAACGGAAGTGTCCGCATCGTCGAAGCGACCGCCGAGATGGGCGGCCGCAGGATCACCGGCAGCCCAAAGACGAAGGGGAGCATCCGCAACGTCCCCATCTCCCCCCGGCTCCGTGACGCCATCCGGGACCACTACAACGCCGGGTTCGCGAACCGATTCGACCCCGAGAGCTACGTGTTCACCGGCGAACGGGGAGCCCAGATCAGCCAGGCCAACCTCCGCAAGCGGGTCCTCCAGCCGGCAGCGAGGCGGGTCGGCATCGAGGGGTTCGTCACCTACGACCTCCGCCACACCGCGATCTCCCTCTGGCTGATGCGGGGGCTGACCCCGTGGGAGGTCGCCAAGATGGTCGGCCACGTGAACCTGAAGATGATCGAGCAGCGGTACGGCCACCTGTACGAACACGAACTTCAGAAGAAGATCGACCGGGTGGGGGTGGCGGGTGAAGGCCGTGTCATTCCCTCCGGCTAAGGTGGCCTCTCAAGGAAGCCGATGGATATCGAGGAACCGTTGGACCGGGCTGGTATATGCTGCCAGGTGGGCACGGAGGACGAGGGACCTAAGGAGGCGGACGGTGGCTCCACGCGAGATCGAGCAGGCCGTGCGGCAAGTCCTGGACCAGGGACCTCAGCGTCCCAGTGCCGTGGTGTCCGAGGTGATGGAGCGAGCCGGGCTGACCGCAAAGAAGCCGATCAGGGAGGCACTTCGGTCTCTGGTTGACGCGGGGTCGGTTCAGGTAACCACCATGGGTGACCTTCGCCTTCGCAACGACGGCTAGAAGGGCCGCTGCGCCCTCCTGTCGGAGCCGTGCGCGTGGCCGTGGAGGCAAGCCGGACAGATCGACTCTTTGACGTCGGTAAGCCCGACCAACGCGGCCCGTTCGCCAAAGACCGGGACAGGATTCTCTATTCGACCGCTCTTCGGCGGCTGGGCGGCATAACACAGGTCGTGTCGGCTGCTGAGGGGCATGTCTTCCACAACCGCCTAACCCATACTCTCGAAGTCGCGCAGTTGGGCCGTCGACTGGCCGAGCATCTCAGCGCAAGTCAAGCCGATGAAGCCAAGAAGCTCGGGGGCGTTGACCCCGAGGTGACTGAAGCTGCCGCCCTCGCGCATGACCTGGGACACCCACCCTTTGGCCACGTGGCCGAGAAGGAACTCGATCGCCTCGTTCGGAAAAATGGCATCGACGACGGCTTCGAAGGGAACGCGCAGACTCTCAGAACCGTCACGCGCCTCTCGGCGCGCAAGCTGGAGCACCCCGGTCAGGATCTGACGAGAGCGACGCTGGACGCGATCCTGAAGTACCCATGGCTCCGCGCGGGGGACCCCAAAGACTGGCACTGGAGGAAGTTCGGCGCTTACAAGGCCGATAAGGATGCGTTCGATTTTGCACGGGGATTGCACCCCGCTGGTGACGAGACAAAGAGCGCTGAGGCCGAACTGATGGACTGGGCAGATGACATTGCCTACGCCGTCCACGATGTTGAGGACTTCTTCCGAGCAAGTCTCGTCCCCATCGATCGTCTCTTCTCTGACGATGACGAGGAGCTGAACGCCTTCGTTGAGGCCTCGTTCCATCGGTGGGAGGTCGAAGAGAGCCGACCAATCCGCGACGAACTCTCCAACGACCAGCTGAAGACGGCGTTCCTCAGCGTGGCCGAGATTATTAGAGAGACTCACCGTGTATCCGGTCCCTTCGATGGGTCGAGGCGACTTCGCGTCGAACTCCGCAGCCTCACCTCGTTCCTAATCGAGCGATACTTCTACGCCATTAGGCTGCAAGAGCCATCACCTCGGACGGTCGCGATTGACCCGGTCCTTGAATGTGAGGTTGCCATGCTCAAACAGCTGACGTGGTATTACGTCATCTTTCGTCCCTCGCTCGGGATGCAGCAGCTCGGTCAGCGTCGAGTTGTGGAGGTCTTGTTCACGAAGTACCGCGACGCTGCGCAAGATCCCCTGAAGCGCTCGCTCTTTCCTCCGAGTGAGCGAGAGATGATCGAGGAAGCCGCGGGCGATCCTGAAGGTGTCGTGCGTGTCGCAGCTGACACTGTCTGCAGGATGAGTGAGGCCCAAGCCGTCGCCATGTTTCACCGCATATCGGGGGTCTCGACCGGCTCAGTACTTGAAGCGATCGTTGTCTAGGAACCGTCGCGATAGGCTTGTTCCGTGGCAGACCTAACTGGGTTCTGGTCTTACGTTCATAAGGACGATGAGACAGAAGCAGGCCGAATATCGCGGCTCGCGCGAGATGTCGTCGCGCAGTACGAGTTGCTGACGGGCGAGTCCATCGAGCTGTTCTTGGATCAGGATGCGATCGAGTGGGGGGAGAACTGGCGAGGGAAAATCGACGCGTCTCTTGCGTCGGTCGCCTTCTTCATTCCGGTGCTCACTCCACGCTACTTCCTCAGCTCGGAGTGTCGTCGCGAACTGCAATCCTTCGCGAGACGCGCAACGGCACTTGGTATCAAGGAGCTTGTGCTCCCGCTCGTGTATGTGGATGTGTCTGTTCTGCATGATGAATCGCCAACGGATGGCCTCGCCACGCTTGTGAACA
>JBIOXZ010000147.1:0-7119 GCA_044869895.1 Actinomycetota bacterium
ACGGAACCCGGCATCCTGCGCGTACATGGCACCGATGGACGAGGTCGCGACGTTGCCCCGGCGGAGGGACGGGCAGGCCGAGGGGTCCGGCCGAGCTGCCGACTTCGAAGCGTTCTTCGTCGACCACCACGAGGCGCTGTTCCGGGCGTTGTGCCTGCTCACGCGCAACCGCTACGAGGCGCAGGAGGTCGTGCAGGACGCCTTCCTGGCGCTGTGGGCACGGTGGGATAGCGTGGCTACGGGGCCGGATGCCGTCGGCTACCTCTACAGGACAGCGATGAACCTCTGGAGGAGCCGCTTGCGACGCGCGGCAGTGGCGGTCCGGAAGGCGGCCCACCAGATCCCGCCAGACGACGAGATGGCGGCGGTGGAGCACCGGGACGCGGTCGTGCGCGCTCTCGGGCCTCTTCCTCCACGGCAACGGGCCGCCGTCGTCTTGATGGACGTCCTCGACCTCTCCTCGGAGCGCGCGGGCGAGATACTGCGGATCGGCCCGGCGACGGTTCGGGTATTGGCCGCTCGCGGGAGAGCCACGTTGGCTAAGGAGATGGGTGATCGCGATGACTGACGTTCGGGAGCGACTTCGCCGAGCGAGTGAGCGCCTGATCTCCCCCGATCGAGCGTTCGAGCGCCTGCTCGAGCGACAGGCTCGGAAACGGCAGCACGGGCGGGTCGCGGCCGCGACGGTCGCGCTCGTTGTCGCCTTCGCCGTGATCGGCGGCGCGCTGACGCTGCTCTCCGGGCTCCTTCGCGAACGCGTAGAGCCCGGAAGCGACGGGAAGGGGCAGGTCGACCCACGCCTGGTTCTTGACCCAGGGGAGTACTTCTACCTTGGCATCCGAAGCTCCGAGGCGACGGATGGGTGGATCCGTGATGAGGAGACGTGGTGGACGATCGACGGCTCAGGCGAGGTCCGCAACAACAGCACGCGGCAGGACAAGTATCCGGACCCCCCGACGGGCGTGTACGGCGCCGGCGAGTTCCCGGCCGAGCTTTTCGCGGGGAAGGACGTATCGCGGCTATCGACGGATCCGAAGAAGCTCACGACGCAGCTGCAGACCGAGTCCCCGTACACGGACATCCTCACGGGGCATCCCGAGCCGGAACGCACGTGGCGTGTGATCACGATCCTCCTGCTCGATTATTCGAACGTGACGCCTGACCTTCGTGCAGTGCTCTTCGAGCTGGCGGCCGGGATCGAGGGCGTTCGTCGGACCGACCACGTCGAGGATCCGGGCGGGCGGAACGCGACGGCGCTCAGTTTCACGAGCGAGCAGGATCCGATCACGTGGACGGCGTACTTCGATCCGGCGACGCGACAGCTGATGGCATGGACATCGGTGTACGAGGACAACCCCCCGGCCTGGATCGTTCTTGAGTCGGCGGTCGTGGATGCACCCGGCGTGCAGCCCACGGCTGAGGAGTGGCTCTTCCCGCAGCCCTCGTTGCGGGTCGACCCGTCGTTCTCCTCCTAGCCCGAGCAGAGATGCCCGGGGGCAGCCCGGCACTCGCGCCCGTTGGCCCGAGACGCCCAGGTAAGGAGTGAGTGTGGAGTCCCGACGGAACCCACACTCGCTCCCCGATCTCTCCACGCGGAGGCGAAGGGAACACTGTAAGAACCCGAACGCCGCAGTCAGGGGGTGTGGGTGGACGCCCGGCAATGGGCCCGAGTCCTCGGAGAGATCCCGGTGACAGTCAAAACCCCTTGAGCACGATGCCGGCGGCTGCGGCGAGGACGACGAGGATCGGCTCTCTGTTCTTGAAGCGCCAGACGAATAACAGGCTGACGAGCAGGAGCCCGTGCGTTCGAAGGTCCACGACTGCCCCGCGCGTGAGGACCATCGTAGCTCCGCCAATCGCGCCGGC
The DNA here is from genome assembly GCA_044869895.1 of Actinomycetota bacterium. Taxonomy (GTDB): domain Bacteria; phylum Actinomycetota; class UBA4738; order UBA4738; family HRBIN12; genus AC-69. The sequence goes on from JBIOXZ010000147.1 coordinate 1,867, forward strand.
CGCGGCTGCCGTGGCGCCTTTCACGAAGGCCCTAACACTTGGATTGCCCTGGTGGCGGATGAACCACCGACCCGGGACTACGACACCCAGATAGATCGGGATGAAGATTGCGACTGTGGCGATCGCGGCGCCTGTGAAGCCTCCGACCAGATAGCCAATGAACGCGGCCGTGATGACGACCGGCCCCGGCGTGATCAGGCCCATCGCGACAGCGTCGAGGAACTCGCGCTCGGTGAGCCAACCGTGCTGCTCGACGACGCCTTCGCGTAGGAAGGGAACGATCGCCAACCCACTGCCGAAGATGAACGCCCCCGCCTTGAGGAAGAACAGGCCCAGCGCGAGCAGCGTCGCCGCAGTGGCGGTTCCCGTACCGAGCGCGAAGTGCGCCGGCGCAGCGACGAGCATGGAACCGCCCCGACTCCACAGCCGCTGCAGCTGTCCCGGCGGTGCGTCCCACACCACCATCACGAGTCCCGCTGCGAGGAACAGCAGCGCGATCTCGGCACCCGTGAGCGCCGTCACGGCCATGATCAGACCGGAGATCGTCCACAGTCGAACGTCGCGCTGGTTGCTGAGACGGGCGAGCTTCACTGCGGCGACCGCAATGATTGCCATCACGGCCGGTGCGACGCCATAGAAGATCGCCTGCACAATCGCGAGCCCCTGGTACTGCACGTACACGACGGCCACGGTCAGCACGAGGACGAACGACGGCAGGATGAAGACCAGCGCGGCAGCCAGCGCGCCGAGGGGTCCGTTCCTCAGGTACCCGACCCACATGACCACCTGCGCGGCGAGCGGTCCGGGCATGGTCTGGCCGAGCGCGACGCCGTTCAGGAAGTCCTGCCGGTCCAGCCAACGGCGGTTCTCCACCAGGTCCCGCTGCATGTAGCCGACGGTGGCGATGGGGCCGCCGAACCCCCACGTCCCCAGGCCCAGGAAGTAGCGGATGAACCGTGCGAAGGGGGTCGCCGAGGCAGACGCCGGAGCACCGGCAGCCGACTCGGTCACGATGCCTGTTGTCCGCACCAGGCGTACAGCGCGTCGTACATCGGTGTCTCCAGCTCGATCTTCCGCTGGTCCTCCGTGCCGTGGAGCAGCGCGAACCCATGCGCGATCGCGGAGAGGCCTCGGCCTTCAGGTGAGGCGTCGACGTCCTTCGAGACGTCTGCCGCATGGACGATCTGGGCCAACCGCACGAGCGCTGGATCCTCAGCGAGGCCAAACGCCTCGACGAGGACGTCGAACGAGCACTTGCCATCCCTGTGCGTGTACTCGGCGCCGGGGGCGTCGAACGAGTGTGCCCCCTCACGGTCAGCGACCTCGAGGACCTGGTCACGCAGAACGAAGAGGAACTCAGCGTCGGGGTCGATGAACCGCTTGATCAGCCATGGACAGGCGATCCGATCGACGTTCGCGTTCTCTCGCGTGACCCACTTCATCGGTTCCTGCTCTGTTAGGACGGCTCTCGCCCGAGGAGGGTCGCCCGGATGCGGTATTCATAGAGGCCGTCGAAGAGTAGCCCGGAGATCTCGAGCACCTCCTCGTCGCCGCGCACCATCGAGAGCCCGCGAAGCAGCACGTCGAGCCCCGGAGCTTCCGGCGCGTCGTACTGCTCGTCCGCGAGATCCGCTTCGTGCACGATGCGAGCGATGTCCCACAGCACCGGATCGGTCAGCTCGAAGCGCTTTAGCATCGTCTGGAACGTGCAGTCGTCCCCGTGATGGGAGAGCTGGGCGCCCCGCATGTCGAACGGCGTCGCCTCCGCTGGCACGTTCGCCGAGTCGTCGACGAAGACGAAGGTTGCCTCAGGATCGATGAAGCGCCGGATGAGCCAGGCGCACGCGGCTCGATCGATGTGGACGCCTGTTCGGGTTGCCCAGATCACGCCGGTACCTCCACGACAGCAGTCAGTGCTTCCACGGCCACCGAGGCTTGCTCGGCTTCGGGCGGGGGGAAGTAGTCCCGCTGCCGGATCCGTCGCAGCTCCCGCCTGAGTCGTTGGAGCCTCCGGTGTCGATTGACACCCTCGAGGTTGCGGGCCGCGAGCGCTTCGACGATCACGATCCGGTACTCAACCGCCACGGCCTCCGCGAGGTCGGCGACGATCGAGCGCTCGTCGCTTCGCGACGCGAGACCCCCGATCCACATGGTCGCCTGGCCGCCGGCATCCGTGACGTCGTCCGCGATCCACTCGAGCTGCTCCCGATTCCTCGCGTCGAGCGGTAGGGCTACGAGCCCATCGAGGAGCTTCGCCACGCCCAGACGCTTCAGCCGTCGCCAGATGGCGATTCGTGGCGTCGAGGGCTCCCGGGGCAGGCGGTAGGAGAGTAGGACCCACTGCTGGCGTTCCCAGGGCTGGGCGCAATTGCCTGTAACCACGGTTACATCTTATCCCCCGGAGCCCTGATCGGGACACCAGACGGCGAGGACTGGTCGCGCACTCGCGAGTCACTCGGGGCGGAAATGGGGAGGGTCGTCGGCTTCTTACATTGTTCCCTCCGCTCCCGCATTTCCGCAGGTCACGGCGGTACAGGCGAAAGGAACACGGTAGGAACCCGAACGCCGTAGGTCAGGCGGTTTGGGTGGCTGCTCGGCGCTGGGGCCGAGTCACCTGATTGCCCGGTGACGGGAAGTCCCGTATCCCATGTGTCGTCATCTCGCCTCCTGATCTCGAGCCTGACCGGCTTGTGGGTTCTCGATGAAAGGACCGGTCGGCGAGGAGTAGCTCATCGCTCGAATGGGTCGCCTTGACTGCGGCTCGAAGACCAACAGCTCCGGGAGAACGGATCCTCCTTGACGTGTCTGCGCGGCTTCACGCCTACGGCGCCGGTCCCAGCCGTGAAGAGCTTGTTGAGGAAGGCCCGGAGCGCGAGGACGTGTCTCCTAAGAACTCCTAACAGAATGATCTTGGAAGCCGGCAGTAGGCGGTCCGAACCAGGTGGTTAGCGCGTCAGCGAGCCCCAGCCGGGTTCGGTGTCCCACCCAGGCCACGTATCCATCGGGCCGAATCAACACGGCAGTCGGAGCGGCGACCTCCCGGAGTGCCGGAAGCGCCCACTTACCGTCGTAGGTGGCGTCGATCAGCCGAACCCGGTCTACCCAGGGAGTGACGTCGAAGGCGCCGGGCTCACCGAGGTTGAGGAGCATCGGCCGGGCATCGTGCAGCAGGGTGAAGACCCCCAGCGGGCCGTTGGCGGTGACCAGGTCGAGATCGGGCATGCGGCGTCCGAGCAGCGGGTGTCCCTCGCCGAGGTCGTAATGGATGCCCAGACCAGACATCTCTGCAGCGAGTCGTCTGCGAGGCTCGTCCATGCTGAGGAGCTCAGAAAAGGTGTCGCGCAAGGCGTTGGTGCGGTCATCTGTGCGAAGAAGCGCGACTTGCGCCATCGTATTGCGCAGCACGCGGGCACCGACCGGGTGCCGCTCGGCATGGTAGGTATCCAGGAGGCTATCTGGGGACGTCTTCTTGACCACCTGGGCCAGCTTCCATCCCAGATTCACCGCATCCTGCACCCCGATATTGAGGCCCTGTCCACCCACCGGGTAATGCACGTGTGCGGCGTCGCCGGCCAGCAGGACGCGCCTGTCGCGGTAGGCCGCGGCCTGCCGAGTCACATCGGTGAACCTGGAGATGAAGGTGGGACTGTGGATCCCGTAGTCGGTCCCGTAGACGGCGACGAGCGCCTCGCTGAGATCCCGCAGCGTGGGTTCGCCGGTCCGGCCGACGTGCTGTTCGGTCACCATGACCCCGACCGGACCCTCATCCTTGTAGACGACCTTGCCTTCGCGGATCTCGTACCCCGCCCGACCCAGGGCATGAACGCCGAGGGAGTCGCGGCGGATACCCAATTCTGGCTTCTCGGCCATCTCGACCTCGGCGATCAGGTTGCTGGTGGACGGATCCCACCCGGGGAACTCGATGCCGGCTGCCTTCCTGACCAGACTGCGTCCTCCGTCGCACCCGACGAGATATTCGGCCCGCAGCGACTGGCCGTCGGATAGCTCGACGTCGACGCCGGTGTCATACTGCGCTAACCCCGTCACCTCACGTCCGCGATAGATCGGCACCGCCAACTCGCCGACCCAACCGGCCAATATCCGCTCGATGTGGTTCTGCCACAGCCCGAGCCCGTAGTTGTGCCGGGTGGGAAAGTCGCTGATGTCCAAAGGGATCCAGGCGAACCCCGCGACCTGAGCCGTCTGCCCCTCCGACAGGAACCGGTCGGCGATCCCGCGCTGATCGAGGACCTCGATGGTGCGTGCGTGCAGGCCGCCTGCGCGCGAGCCGGCGAGTTCCTGGCTGGCGCGCCGCTCGACGATGGCAACGTCGACGCCCGCCAACGCCAACTCTCCCGCCAGCATCAGCCCTGTCGGACCTCCTCCGGCGATCACCACCGCATGCTCGGTCATCGCCACACTCCGGTCGCCATCACGCCGGTCGCGACCGGCGCATCACATTCCTCGGCCGCCGCGGCGAGGGTGTCGAACTGCGGCGGCCAACTCGGCCGCGCGCCGGGGCAGGTCTGCCGCCGACGGTGGCGTCGCCCGGGTCACCGGCGGGCGCACCGGCTGGCGCACCGGCTGGCCGACCGGCACCGGCGACACGCCGACACGGGCCAGCAGCTCCGCGAACTCCTCGTCCGGGGGCGCGCACACCCGCATCTCCGCGCCGAGTGCCCGCGACTGCACCGCGAGCCCCACTATCGGTTCGACGTCCCCCGTGCGACCCATACGTCGACAACAGCACCCGCATTTCGTGACTCCCATTCGGTGGGTTCTGGCGCTCCAGCCGGCGATTATGCGGGACGACCCGGGGCTTGCCGCAAGCCCCCGGCGCGCTACATACTGGAAGTGGAAAGGAGCGGGCTTCTTTCCGGTTATCGTCCGCTGTAAACGGACAACCTCCTCGCCAGCGGCGGTGCGCCGTGTACGGCGGTACCGTCGGCCCGAGAGGATCTCCCATAGGCTACGGATGCAGCGCGTAACGAGCAGTTCTTCACCCGCTTCAGCAAGGCCAGCTCATGTGACAGTCGCGCCGACGAGGGATTCGTTCTAGCGGAGACGAAGGGAACACTGTAAGAACCCGAACGCCGCAGGTCAGGCGGTCTTGGGTCGACGCTCGCCACTGAGGGAGCGTTGAGATGACCGCCCGAGACTAGTTCGAGGGCGGCGCTATCGTTCTTCAGGATCGCGGTCTGGCGTACGCCGCCGAGAGTCACACCCGAAACCTGCTCGGATCCATGGCGCACG
>JBIOXZ010000148.1:0-2950 GCA_044869895.1 Actinomycetota bacterium
GGGGATCGTGGACGCCGTGCTGAAGGCGGCCCGGACCGGAAAGATCGGCGACGGCAAGATCTGGGTGGTTCCGGCCGAGCAGGTCGTCCGGATCCGCACTGGGGAGATGGGGCCCGACGCGCTCTGAGAAGGCCGACCGCTCGGCCCCGGCCGCACGACTGCGGGACGAGCTTCGGGCCCTGGACGCCGCCTACTCGACGGGCCGTCACGGACGGTGGTCGGCCGCCCGCCGCTCCGAGCTTGTCGACGCCTGCGTCGTCGAGCTCTTCGCGGAGAGTCAGGTGCCCCCCGGTGTTGCCCTGGTGGCGCTGGGAGGCTACGGGCGGGGCGAGCTCGCGCCTTGCTCGGACGTGGACCTGCTCATCCTCCACGGCGGGGATCCCCCGGAGGAGATCGAAGGGCTGGCGGAGCGGTTGCTGTACCCCCTGTGGGACGCCGGCCTGACGGTCGGCCACGGTGTGCGAACGGCCAACGAGTGCCTGAGCATCGCATCCGAGCGCCTCGATGCGGCCACCGCGATGCTCGATGCGCGTGTCCTCGCTGGCGACGTTGGGTCCTGGGACGAAGTGCGCGATCGCCTTCTGGCCTGGGCGCGGAACGACCCTCGAGGATTCGCCGAGCGTCTGGCGGTGAGCGCCTCGGATCGGCGAGAGCGGTTCGGCTCGGTGTCCTCGCTGCTCGAGCCCGACCTCAAGGAGGGGAGCGGCGGGCTCCGAGACCTGCAGACCATGGGATGGCTGGCCATCGTGCTCACGGGAACGGGCGGTGTCCGGTCGCTCGAGGAACCCGCCCTCCTCCGGCAAGCCGAACGCGAGGCCCTTGAGTCTGCCGAGGAGTTCGTGTTCCGGGTCCGGAGCGCGCTGCACCTGGAGACCCGACGGCGAACGGACCGGCTGTTCCTCGACCATCAGCCGGCGATCGCTCGGGCCATGGGGTTCGAGGATGAGTTCGGCCTTCCCGCGGTGGACGGGTTGATGCGAACCGTCTTCGAACACGCGCGCCAGGTCGAGCACGTCTCCCGGTCGGTGTTCGACCGCTATCTGCGCGGCCAGTCGGATGCGCCTGCGCTCGAGGACACGCCGGCCGGATTGCTACGGGCCTTCGCCGGCGTGGCGACGGAGCGAGGGGTCATGGGGGCCCCGTCTCTTGATCGGATCGAGGAGATGGTGATCGAGAACGAGGTCGAGTGGACCAACCCCGTTCGGCAGGCCTTCCTGGCGATCCTGCGGGCCGGGGAGGAGGGCGCATGGGCGCTGGAGACGCTGGACCGGCTCAGGATCCTGACTCGCTTCCTCCCGGAATGGGAACCGGTCCGGTGCCGCCCCCAGCGCGACCCGTACCACCGGCACTCGGTGGACGTGCACCTGCTCAACACCCTGGCGGGGATGGCCAGGCTCCTCGGTGGCGGCGACGAGGACGACCCGCTCGTGGCGGAGGCCGCCGCCGCGGTCCATGATCCGGATGCCCTCCTGCTCGGCGCGCTGTTGCACGACATCGGGAAGACGGGCCGGGGGAACCACGTGCCGGTCGGGGTGGACCAGGCGACCGCCGCGCTCGATCGCATGAGTTTGCCGTCCCACACGCGCGATCTCGCGCTGTTCCTGGTCGCGGAGCATCTGCTCCTTTCCGACACCGCGACCCGCCGCGACCTGGACGACGACGACCTGGTGCTCGACGTCGCGGCCAGGGTGGGCGATCCCGAACGGCTGGCAGCGCTGTATCTGCTGACGGTGGCCGACGCCCTCGCCACGGGCCCCCTCGCGTGGACGCCGTGGCGGGCAACCCTCGTGCGCGAGCTCGTGGCCAAGGTCCAGCGGGTCCTGGAACGGGGAGAGCTGGGACCTCGGGCGGCGGACCGGTTGGAGGCCCTGAGCGCCGGGCTCCGCGACCTCCTCCCGGACGAGGGGGCGGCCGAGGTCGACCGGTTCCTGCAACGCATGCCCCGCGGCTATCTCCTGGTGACGCCGGCTGAGCAGGCCGCGAGGCACTTCCCGCTGCTTCGCGCACCTGTGGGCGGGCACGAGGTCCGCACGCTCTCCGGCCCTGGGGCCCGGCCGGGCACCCACGCACTCACGGTCGTCGCCTCGGACCGTCCCGGCCTGTTGTCGTGGATCGCCGGGTCCCTCTCGCTCGCCGGGCTGTCCATCCTCACGGCACAGGTCTTCACCACCGACGACGGAGTGGCCCTAGACACGTTCGAGGTGGAGGGGGCGTTCGAGGCCCGGATCGGCGAGGACCGCTGGCGCGAGTTCCGGACCACGCTCCGCAAGGCCATCGAAGGGCGGCTGTCCCTCGAGCACCGCGTGGAGCAGAAGCGAGGACACTATCCGGGACCGAGTCCGGAGGTCCCGGTTGAGATCCGGGTGCACAACGACGCCTCGGACTTCTTCACGGTGGTGGAGGTCGGCGCGCCCGACCGGATCGGGCTGCTGTTCGACGTGACGCGCACGCTCGCCGAGCTCCACCTCGACGTGCATCTGGCAAAGGTGGCGACGTACGGACATCGCGTGGTCGACGTGTTCTACGTCAGGGACGACCTCGGCCGGAAGGTCGCTGACCCCGAGCGGATCGCCGAGCTCGAACGGGCCGTGGCCGCTCGGGCGCGGTCCTGAGGCCGGCTATGCCAGCGAGGGGACCAGGGCCTCGAGCCGCTCGGCCATCCGCGGGCTCATGCCTTCGCCCTCGTGCTTGAAGTAACAGTAGACGTCGCTTCCCGCCGCGATCGCCGGCGCGATGCGGTCGGCCCACCCCTGTAGCTCCTCGTCCGAGTAGTCGGTCTTGCGAAGGCGAAGGTAGCCGTACGGGTCCCACGACAGGTCGTCGGGTCCCGGGTCCTTCTCGTCGGTCTCCGCGACGCACCAGGCCACGCGCTGCTCGTGGAGGAACTCGCGGGCCTCGTTCCACGAGGGGTCGCGGAACTCCATCACGGCCCGGACATCGGGGGGGAGGG
>JBIOXZ010000149.1:0-7323 GCA_044869895.1 Actinomycetota bacterium
CGCGCCGGCGCTTGGGCGGGCATGTCGGTCCCGGCCGTGGCGGTGGCTCTGCTGGCCGCGGGACACTTGCCGACGTTGTCGTACGCCACCGTCGTCCCGTTCGTGATCGGCGCGACGGCCGTCGGCACCTTGGCCTTCGCGCCGCTCGCGCGCCGCGACGCGATGCTGCCGCCGGCCGCCATCGGCATCGCGGTCCTCCTGTACTTCGTCGTGGAGGCGGCGATGGGGTGGACGGCTGCCCTCACGCCGTTCCTGGGGGGCTCGGAGCTCGACGGGGGCCGGTTCTTCGGCCTTCCGAACGTGTTCGTCGGACTGCTGATCGGCGCGTCGCTCTACGTGGCGTTCCGGTTGTCCCCGGGGTGGGGGTTCGCACTCGTCGTCGCGGTGGCCCTGTTCGCCGGACTGCCGTTCGCCGGTGCCAATATCGGGGCCGCCTTCTCGCTTTTCGCCGCCGCCGGCCTGTTGTTCTGCTTGCGGACGAGGGGCCGGTTGGGCTGGCGGGAGGCCGGGATCACCGCCGCCCTCGTGGTGGTGGGGACCGGGGTGATCCTGTTCGCCCACCGGTTCCTGACGTCGACGCCGACGCACATCACGCGGTTCGAGGAGGCGACGGGCTGGCGCCTAGGGGATGTGTGGCGGACGTTCACCCACCGGCTGTCCACGGGATGGCACCTCATCGAGCAAAACCCGTTCGCTCTCGTGCCGGTGATCGGGCTGGCGGCGACCCTCCTCGCGGTGCTTCGCCCGCCTGCGCTCGTGCGGCAGGCGTTTCACCACCACCCGGCCTGGCGCGACGCCCTGCTCGTCGCCCTCCTCTCCGGGATCGTGGCCTACGTGGCCAACGACACCGGGCCGGCGGCTGCCGGGCTGGCCTTCGGATTGGGACTCGGCGGGCTGGTCTACGTTTCCCTCGTCGAGGAACCGAAGAAGATGGGGAAACCATGAGCGACCTCGTCCCGCCACGCCCGGACCTGCCGGCGCACGGTGCCTCCATCCCGGAGATGCCGGCGCCCGAGCGCCCGCTCGCCACCTGGCGGTGGTGGGAGGCCATCCTGGTGTACCTGCTCATCATGGTCGTGAGCGCGTTCGCCGTGCTGCCGATCTTCCAGCTCATCCGGTCTCGGGGGCTGGCGAACCTGGCGGCGTCGGCCATCATCGCCCTCCTCACCGTGGCACTCCTGGTGGTGTGGCTCCAGAGGTTCCATCCTCGATGGAGGGACATGATCGGGCTGCCCCGCCGGATCTGGCCCGAGGTCCGGGCCGGCACCGGCTTCGGCGCGCTGCTGTACCCCGTGGTCGTGTTCGGCGTTGGGATCGCCCTGAACCTGCTGCTCGAACTGGTCACGGGCCAGACCATCCGGTCCCCGCGCCAGCTGCCCGAGCACCTCTCGGCAGCGGGCGTGGCCGTCTCGATCGCCTACGCACTGGTGATCGCCCCGATCCACGAGGAGCTGTTCTTCCGGGGCATCCTGTTCCGCTGCCTGGCAGACCGCTACGGTTTCGCCGTGGGCGCCGGGGGCTCCGGGTTGGCGTTCGGGCTCATCCACTACGTGCCGGCGCCCTCCTGGTACGCCAGCGTGCTCCTGATGGGCGTCATGGTGTTCACGGGGGTCGCGCTGGCCTGGTTCTACCAGCGGCGAGGGAACATCATGGCCAGCATGGTGGCGCACGCGACGTTCAACGTGATCGGGCTGACGCTCATCCTGGCCCTGCGGTGAGCGCTGTGCCGATGTGATGGAATCGCCGATGGAGGGGTGCCGTGGCCGTCTTTCCAAGTGACGAGTGGATCGAGCTCTACGTGGTGCGCATCAACGCCTCGGACGAGTACCGGGATGCCGCCGCGGATTGGGAGGGGGATGTGGCCTTCGTGTTCGAGGCCGAACCCGACAAGAACGTGCCCTCTGACACGTGGGCCTGGCTCGACCTGTGGCACGGCGAGTGCCGGGCCGGCCGCATCGTCACCCCCGAGGAGGGCGCGAAGGCCCGGTACATCGTCCGCGCCCCGTACACCAGATGGAAGGAGGTCCTGGCCGGGGGCCTCGACCCCGTGAAGGGCATGATGCAGGGCAAGCTCAAGCTCCAAGGCGACCTGCCCACGATGATCCGGTACGTGCGCGCGGCGAACGAGCTCGTCCATCTCACGACCACGGTGCCCACCGAGTTCCTCGACGAGCCCGCGGAAAGCGGCGCGCCCTAGCGTCGGGACCCGCGTGCGGGCCGTAGTCTTCGAGGAGCTCGGCAGGGTCTCGGTCCGCGCCGTACCCGATCCCCGGATCGAGGAGCCGGACGACGCGCTCGTTCGGGTCTCGGTCGCGGCGATCTGCCGGTCGGATCTGCATTTCCTCCACGGCAAGGCCCCGCTCGAGCCGGGCGAACCCATCGGTCACGAGGCCATGGGGGTTGTGGAGGCCGTGGGACCGCAGGTGGAACGGTTCGCCCCGGGAGACCGGGTGGTCGTCGCGTTCGACATCGCCTGCGGCCGGTGCTGGTTCTGCCGGCGAGGGCAGACCCAGCTGTGCGAGGACTTCCGCAATCTGGGGGCCGGGATCTTCGGCGGAGGCCTCGGGGGGGCGCAGGCGGAGCGGATCCGCGTGCCGTACGCCGATACGAACCTGCTCGGGGTGCACGACGACGTCGACGACGAGCGGGCGCTCTTCCTCGGCGACGTCCTGACCACGGGGTTCTACGGAGCGGCCATCTCGGGGATCCGGGAGGGCGACGCGGTCGCGGTCGTGGGAGCCGGGCCGGTGGGGTTCTTCAGCGTGCAGGCGGCGTTGGTGCACGGCGCCGGTCAGGTGCTCGCCCTCGACATGCAGCCCGATCGGCTGGCCCAGGCCGAGAAGGTCGGTGCGGTTGCGGTCGACGTGTCCGAACGACATCCCCAGATGGCCGTGGCCGAGGCAACCGACGGGCGTGGCGCGGACGTCGTGATCGAGGCGGTGGGGGACCCGAGCGCCCTGTTCACCGCCGTCGACGCGGTCAGGCGGGGCGGCATCGTCACGGTCCTGGGGATGTTCACCGGCGAGACTGTGGATGTCCCTGCCGGTGTGTGGTGGGCCCGCGCCTTGCAGATCCGGTTCGGCGGCATCTGCCCCGTGCACGCGTGGTGGGACCAGGCGCTGGCTGAGGTCCGGGCCGGGCGTATCGACCCCATGCCGATCATCTCGCACCGCCTCTCACTGGACGACGCGCCGGTCGGGTACGAGCTGTTCGACTCCCGGGTAGCCTCCAAGGTCCTCCTCGTGCCATGAGCGTGGTGTTCGCCGACCAGGAGCCGAACGGGTTGGCGGCCATGGTCGGAGGCCTGATCGAGGCGAACCTTCGCCGGCACCCCGAGCGGCGATCGCTGCTCCGACCGGCCGTGGTCGAGTTGGTCGCGGCCGACGCCGGGGTCTCGGTCCGGATCGCGCTCTCGCCGGGGCAGGTCTCGGTCTCCAACGGGTCGGCCCGGCCCGGCCGGTCTGGAGTGCGCGTGCTGGCCGACTCCGACGGGCTCCTGCTCCTGTCGTCCGCCCCACTCCGGTTCGGTCTGCCGGACCCAATGTCGAGCGAGGGCCGCGCGGTCCTGGCGAAGGTGCTTCGACGCCGGATCCGGATCTCCGGGCTCATCGCGCATCCGCTCACCGTGGCCCGGTTCGGCCGACTCCTGTCGGTGGCCTGACGTGAGGGATGCGGGATGCGGACCGGTCCGAGCCGGAGCGGCGGGTACCCTTGCCCCGTGGACCTGGTCGAGGCCGTCCTTGCCGGAGACCGCCGCGCCGTGGCCCGAGCCATCTCCATGGTCGAGGACGGAGCCGAGGGCCTGGCCGAGCTCTCCTCGGGGCTCTTCGGGCACACCGGCCGGGCCTCCACGATCGGCCTGACCGGCTCGCCGGGCGTGGGCAAGTCCACGCTCGCCGGAGAGCTCGTCCGGCTCGCGCGGCGCCGCGAGCTGTCCGTCGCCGTCCTGGCCATCGATCCCACGTCGCCATTCACCGGCGGGGCCCTGCTCGGGGACCGGTTGCGCATGCAGGAGCATGCGACGGATCCCGGCGTGTTCATCCGGTCGATGGCCACGCGAGGCCATCTCGGGGGGATGGCGCTCGCCGCTCCCGAGGCGGTCCGGATCCTCGACGCGTCGGGGAAGGACCTGGTGATGGTGGAGACCGTGGGCGTGGGACAGGCCGAGGTCGACGTGGCGGCCGCCACCGACACCACGCTGGTGGTGGTCTCGCCGGGATGGGGCGACGCCGTGCAGGTGGCCAAGGCGGGGATCCTGGAGATCGCCGACGTGTTCGTGGTGAACAAGTCCGACCGAGAGGGGGCCGACGCCGCGGCGCGGGACCTGGAGCAGATGATCCGGATGGGGTCGGCGGCCGAGTGGACACCGCCGGTGGTACTGACCTCGGCGCAGCGCTCGGAGGGCATCGACGAGCTGTGGGAGGCGATGGATCGCCATCGCGCGCACCTGGAGGAGACGGGCCAGCTCGAGCGGAAGCGCCGTGGCCGCCTGCTTCGGGAGGTGGAGGGGTTGGCCGGTGAACGCCTTCGCGGAGGGGTTCGCGACGCTCTGGCGAGGGATCCGGAGCTCGCCGACGAGGTTGCCGCGCGCACGACGGATCCCTACCGGGCCGCCGATATCCTGATCGAACGGCTGACGCGAGCCGGAGAGCCGTAGGAAGGCCGGCATGACGAGCGAACACGAAGGGTGGGAACGGGCCTACCGGGCCTCGGATGAGCGCGACGCCGACTTCCAGACCCTCTCGGGCGAACCCCTCCAGCCGCTGTTCACCGAGGAGGACCTCTCGGGGTTCGACCCCGAGCGGGATCTCGGCGACCCGGGTGAGTATCCGTTCGTCCGCGGAGCCTACCCGACGATGTACCGGGGACGGCTGTGGACGATGCGTCAGTTCGCCGGATACGGGACCCCGGCCGAGACCAACGCCCGCTACAAGTTCCTGCTGGCCCAGGGGCAGGGCGGCCTGTCGGTTGCCTTCGACATGCCCACGCTGATGGGCCGGGATTCCGACGACCCGCGCTCGGAAGGGGAGGTCGGCCGGTGTGGCGTCGCCACCGACTCGCTGGCCGACGTGGAGCGGCTCTTCGATGGCATCCCGCTCGGCGACATCACGACGTCGATGACCATCAGCGGGCCCGCGGTGGTGATCTTCGCCTTCTTCCTGGCGGCCGCGGAGAAGCAGGGCGTCCCCTGGAGCCGCCTCGATGGAACGCTCCAGACCGACATCCTGAAGGAGTACATCGCCCAGAAGGAGTGGATCTTCCCACCACGGCCCCACCTCCGGCTGATCGGCGACCTCATCGAGTTCTGCGCCGAGCGCGTTCCGAAGTGGCACCCCATCAGCGTCTCGGGCTACCACATCCGCGAGGCGGGGGCGAACGCCTGGCAGGAGCTGGCCTACACGCTGGCCGATGGGTTCGCCTACGTCGAGCTCGGCACGGCTCGCGGGCTCGACGTGGACCGATTCGCGCAGGGACTGTCGTTCTTCTTCAACGCGCACATCGACTTCTTCGAGGAGATCGCGAAGTACCGGGCGGCCCGGCGGATCTGGGCCCGGTGGTTGAGGGATCGGTACGGGGCGAAGGACGACTTCTCGATGCGCCTGCGGTTCCACACCCAGACGGCCGGCGTCTCGCTCACCGCGCAGCAGCCCATGAACAACGTGGTGCGGACGGCCATCGAGGCGTTGGCCGCGGTGCTGGGCGGCACGCAGTCGCTCCACACGAACGCCCTGGACGAGGTCCTGGCCCTGCCGACGGAGAAGGCGGCCAAGCTCGCGCTTCGGACCCAGCAGATCATCGCGTACGAGACGGGGGTTGCGAACGCGATCGATCCCCTTGGCGGCTCGTACTTCCTCGAATCGCTGACGAACCGGATGGAGGAACGTGCCGAGGAGGAGTTCGACCGGATCAGCCGGATGGGCGAGGGGTCGATGCTCGAGGGGATCCTCGGTGGGATCGACCGGGGGTACTTCCAACAGGAGATCGCGGAGTCCGCCTACCGTGAGCAGGAGCGGTACGAGAAGGGACGGCTGGTGAAGGTCGGGGTGAACGAGTTCGTCGAGCCGGACGGTGGCCTCGTCGAGGTCCTCGAGATCCCCCCGGGCCTGGAGGGAGAACAGGCCCGTCGGGTTCGGGCCGTCCGAGAAGGTCGGGACCGGGACCGGGCCGGGACGGCACTGCACCGGCTCGCGGCGGCCGCGGCGACCGACGACAACCTGATGCCCTTCCTGGTGGACTGCGCGAGGGCCATGTGCACCGAGGGGGAGATCGTCGGGACCCTGCGGCAGGTGTTCGGCGAGTACACCGAGACCCCCCGGTTCTGAAAGGCACCCCCGAGTCGTCTTGCAAGACCCCGCACTTGCCAGAGGATGCAACCATGTGGTTCCATGGACGCTCGTGACCGGCTGAGGACCGGAGGGAAGGGGGGAGGCGCGCGTGCTCGCCGAGGCCGCCGGTGCGTTCGGGATCGGGCTGATCGCCTCGGCCTTCCTGTTCGGGTTCCGCCACGGGATCGACTGGGATCACATCGCCGCCATCACGGACATCACGAGCTCCCAGGAGAACCGCCGAGATTCCGTGCTGTTCGGCACGCTGTACGCGCTCGGTCACGCGCTCGTCGTCTTCCTCATCGGGACCGCGGCGATCATCCTGGGGGACCGGCTGCCGTCCGGGATCGACTCCGCCATGGAACGGATCGTGGGGGTCACACTCGTGATCCTGGGGGTATACGTGTTCGTGGCGCTCATCCGCCACGGCAAGGAGTTTCGGATGCGCAGCCGGTGGATGCTGATCTTCAGCGGCGTCCGCTCGTTGTATCGAAAGGCTCGTCGCGATGGGCCGCACACCCATGCGACCGAGCCGGTGCACCTGCACGAAGGCGATGGCGAATCGGTGGCCGTGGCCGAGGACATCCGGGTTTCCGAATGGCACCACGGACATCACGGGCGTCCCGGGCACCATCACCACAAGCATCCCGAGCCCGATGCGTTCATGAACTACGGACGGCGGACTTCGTTCCTGGTGGGCATGATCCACGGCGTGGGCGCCGAGACGCCGACGCAGCTCCTCATCTTCCTCACGGCCGCGGGAGCCGGCGGGCCGCTGGCCGGGGAGGTGCTGCTCGGGACCTTCCTGGTGGGGCTGCTCGCCTCGAACTCGCTCATCACGGCGGGGACGGCGTTCGGATTCATGCGGGCGGCGGAGAACTGGACGCTCTACGTCTCCATCGCGGTCCTCACCGCGGTCTTCAGTCTGGTGATCGGGACGCTGTTCATCTTGGGGAAGGGCACGGTGCTCCCCGCGCTGTTCGGCGGGTGATCGAGC
>JBIOXZ010000150.1:0-13386 GCA_044869895.1 Actinomycetota bacterium
TAGGCAAGCGGTGAGGGTCGCAGTCCAGACTCAGAACTGACAGAGCCTACTTCAGGCTCGGGCGTCGAGCCGCTGCCGTCATCGTCGACCTGGTCGATGTCACCGGCCCCGTTCCTGGTGGCCCGGGTCTTCGGCCACTCGACGATGGTCGTCACGCCGGCGGGCAGGACCTACAACTGCACGATGGATCTGTCGGGCCTCGTCTTCTCGATGCTCGTGATCGTCGTCTATCACACCGTGCTCGAAGGGCTGTTCGGACGGACGGTCGGCAAGCTCGTGACCTCGTCGTCGTCAACGACGACGGGTCGCCCGTCGATCTCGGCGCGGCGCTCGTGAGGAACCTGCTGCGCGTGGGGATGGGTTCTTCTTCTACCTCGTCGCCACCATCGCGGTGTGGGTCTCACCGACGCATCAGCGGTTCGGAGACAAGGCAGCGCACACAAGGGTCGTGCGCTGGGCGAGCCAGCCTGCGTCCTGCCGGCCGCGCCACCGCCCCGGCCCGTCGCCTGGAAGCCCAGGGAGAGCCATTCGGCGAGCGACGTGCGGCAACCCTGAGCCCTGGGTTGATCGCGCCGCCCGATCAGCGGGTCAGAGCTCCAGCAGTTGCGATCATGCCCCGGAGCTTCGATCGGGTGGATCTTCACCGTCCGGAACTCGCCGCCGCGGTACACCCGCGCGTCGAGGGTCCGGCCGATCACGTCCCCGACTTTCAGCCGTTGCATATCCCGCGGAGATCGGGACGCCGTCGAGCTCAACGATGAGATCGCCGGAGCGGATCCCCGCGACGCTCGGATCCGAGCGAGATCGGGCAACGAAGGACCCGCCCAACATCATGAGCGGGCTTGAGGATGTTCATCGACATGGACCTGACGGGGGTTCACGACGGTCCTCGTGACCCTCGCGTGAGGGCAAGATGATGCTCCGCGGCGTCATCGAGCAGTCCCGACCGCGCCTACCGCCGCACGAGATCCTGGGTGAACGACCCCTCGAAGCCGAACCTACCGGGAGCGTCTGGAACGCCCAGCAACGCCATTGTCATGTCGAACCGGCCCCGGCTGGAGCTCTTTAGCAGCGACTTCGCAGCAGGGTCCATCCAGCTCGTCATCGTGAACGCGCCGTGGCCGCCGAAGCGTATCGACGCGTCCCCGAGCTCGCGCACCTCGGGCCCAGGGGCGCCGGTGGCCCGGAGCAGCTCGCCGAGCTCCAACGTGAACCGGAGCGGGAGGTCCAGCTTCGTCTTGATCACGGCGCTCCGAACGCCCGCCATCGCCTCGTACCGCAGGAACATGCTGTCCGTCGTGTAGCGCAGCGCGCCCTCGGCGAAGGGGAACCGCTGGGAGAATGTCCGGTGCCAGGTGTCGCCGGGTCCGACCGGCCGGTCGGGGAGGATGGGCGTCATCTGCCCCATCCCGGGGAACTCCGAGGGCCGAGATCCCTCCAGGGCGGCGAAGGTCACACCGCCGGCCATGAGGATCCGCCCGTCCGGCGTGATCCGCATCGTCATGCTCTGGGGGACGTCCTGAACGGGCACGGCCACCCCGTTCACCACGCCCGAGACGTCGCGGACCGTGACCCGGATCGTGGCCACGCCGTCGGCGTTCACCTTCACCGTCTTCCACGAGACGGTCTCGTTCATCACCATCGTGACCACCTGCGGGCCGAACCCCTCGATGTGCATGGTGCCATCCATGGTCATGTGGATCTCGTACGTCACCGCCTGGCCCCGCTGGAACACCATTGCCAGGGCGGTCTCGGTCGGCCCGGGGGACCCCTCGGAGCCGGATGGGGTGGATAAAGATCCGGCTCCCGCGAGCCAGAAGGTGGCCACCCCGGCCACCAGGGCCACCACGAGCCCGATCGCCGCCATCAGGAGCGCGCGCCGGCGCCCGCGCTCGGGCGGGGGTAGGGAAGGATCCGGGTTGCCGATCGGCTGCTGGCCCATCACGCCCTCCCGATCCGTGGGGAACTACCGAGGCCCCTCCGGGAGGTATCGGCCGAGAGGGCCCCCGACTTCAGGCCGGTTCAGACAGCGCTCGGGGCTAGGAAGAGCAGGGCCCTCGGGACCAGTAGGGAATCGAACCCCCCTTAGAGGGGGTGAGTGGGTCCGTATTGGGTCCGTGATTGGCGGGGAAACGAGGGGAAGCGAGGGGTATCGTAGAGACGCAAAAGGCCAGGTCAGACGCCATGGTGCCCTCATCGCGCCTGGTAGGCAGACCGCCTCAATCGGTCTTGAAAACCGTTAGCGGGGCAACCCGCTCCTGGGTTGGAATCCCGGTCCTCCCGCCATCTACCTACGGCTTCGCGACGGGGCGGGTACGCCCGACCGGCCCTCAGGGCACTCGGGCGTCGCCGAGCCAGCTTCGGTACAGCCCCGCATAGACGCCGCCGGCCGCGACCAGCTCGTCGTGTCGGCCGCGCTCGACGACGCGGCCGCGGTCGAAAACGAAGATCGTCTCGGCGCCCTCGGCGGTCGACAGCCGATGCGCGATCGTGATCGACGTCCGGCCAGCCGACAGCCGCCGGAGTGCCTCGGAGATCCGACGCTCCATCGCGGGGTCGACCGCGCTCGTCGCCTCGTCGAGGACAAGCAGACCAGGGTCGCCGACCTGCGCCCGCGCGAGAGACACGAGCTGGCGCTCCCCTACCGACAGCGCCTCGCCCCGCTCGCCGACGCGTGTGTCCAGCCCGTTTGGCATCGATGCCAGCCACGCGCCAAGCCCGAGCTCCTCGAAGGCGGCCTCGGCGTCGCGGTCCGATGCTCCCTCGCGACCCGCCCGCACGTTCTCGCGGATCGTGAGGTCGAACAGGAACCCGTCCTGCGGGACCATGCGGATCGCCGCCCGTCGGGATTCTCGCGTGACGTTGCGCAGGTCGACGCCGCCGATCAGGATCCGTCCCCGGGCAGGGTCGGCCAGGCGCGCAAGCAGCTTCACGAACGTCGTCTTGCCGGCGCCGGTCTGGCCGACGATCGCTACGTGCGCGCCGGCCGGGACCTCCAGCGACACGTCGTTCAGGACCTCAGGCCCCTCGCGGTACGCGTACGAGACGCCCTCCGTCCGGACGTCAAGCGCCGCCGCCGGCAACGTGACGCCAGGCGAAGGCTCGGTGATCTCCACGGGCAGCTCCAGGAGCGCGAGGATCTTTCGCCACCCGGAGATCGCCGTCTGAGTCTCAGAGTAGACCTCGGGCAGGTCCGTGAATGGGTGCAGGAAGAGATCCGCCAGGAACAGAAAAGCCGACACGCGCCCGAACGTGAGCCCCCAGTCAGGACCCTTCGTCGCGCCGACGAGGATGACGACGCACGTGGCGAGACCCCAGAACAGCGTGCCGGTCGGCCAGAGCGTCGCCGTCCGCAGGTGCGCGACGACGTGTGCGCGATACCGCTCGCGGATCGAACGCTTGACGCGCGAGTCGACGTGGCGCTCGAGCCCGTACGCTCGCACTACGGCCGCGCCCATCACGCTCTCAGAGACCTCGGACAACATCTGCCCCACGCGGCCGCGCACAAGGTCGTACGCGGTCGACATCTTCGCCTGGAGCTTGCCCATCAGAACGAGCATCGGGACGACGAGGATCACGATCGGGAGCGTGAGACGCCACGAGTACGCCAGCATGATCGCGAGCGTCACGACGATCTGGACCGCCGCCCAGACCCAGACCATCGCGGCCTCCTCCATGAACTGCTGCAGCGTGTCGACGTCCGCCGTTACGCGCGCGACGAAGACCCCGCGCTTCTCGCTTGCCTGCGTCGCGATCGACAGTCGGTGGATGTGCTCGAACCCGCGGACGCGTAGCTCCATCAGTGCGCTCTCGGAGGCGCGCACGAGCCGCCGGAGCGCCGCGCGCTGGGCGAGGAAGCCAAGGACGATGATCGCGAACGCCCCGGCGCACATGCCGAAGACGAACCGGGGTCGGAAGCCGCCGCGGAATCCGTGGTCGAAGATCTGCTGGACGAGCAGCGGCACGACGAGGCTGCTCACGGCGACGGCGAGCGAGAACGCGATCGTAAGGCCGAGGCCCGTGCGGAGCTCGGGGCTGAGGCCGAGGCCCCTGACGAGCACGCTCATCGTGCCGCGTAGGTGCTCGGGGACGGGGAGCTCCTCCCGCTCCTCGTCGGAACCGACTCCCAGCTCCTCTTCGACCGTCGCGGTCATCGCTCGCCCCGCTCGTAGGCTTGGATCATTGCGGCATAGCCGGGCTGCGAGAGCATCAGCTCGTCGTGTGTACCCGCGGCCCGGATCCTGCCGCGCTCGAGATACAGGACGCGGTCGGCAAGCCGGATCGTCGACAGCCGGTACGCGATGACGATCAGCGTCGTCTCGAGCTCCTCGCGCAACCCCGCGAGGATCTGGGCCTCGGTCCTCGGGTCGACCGAGCTGGTCGCGTCATCCAGGATCAGCACGTGCGGCTCCCGCACGAGGGCTCGTGCCAGCGCAACTCGTTGGCGCTCGCCCCCGGACAGTGTGTGGCCCCGCTCGCCGAGCACCGTTCCGTAGCCGTTAGGCAGAGCCTGGATGAAGCGGTCGGCCTGCGCGATGCGGGCAGCGCGACGGACCCGATCAACGACAACGCCGGCGTCGAGCGCGATGTTGTCGGCGACGGTCGTGGCGAACAGGAAGCTCTCCTGGAAGACGATCGCGGCGGCGCGCCGGAGGGAGGACGGATCCGCGTGGCGGACGTTCACGCCGCCGATCAGGATCTCGCCGGACGTCGGGTCATCGAGCCGCACCAGCAGCTGCGCGAGTGTGGACTTGCCGACGCCGGTCGGCCCCACGATCGCGACGGACTCGTTCGGCCGGATCTCGAGGTCGACCTGCTCGAGCACCCGGAAGCCGTCGACCGCGTACGCGACCGCCTCTGCCCGGACGCTGAGCGCTCCCTCCGGGAGCGCGACCGGTCTGGCGGGAAGCTCCACCGTGACCGGCTCGGCGAGCACCTCGGCGACGCGTCCGTAGCCCACGACGGCGCGAGGCAGCTCGGCCAGGATCCAGCCGACGAACCGCATCGGCCAGGAGAGCATCCCGAACAGCGTCACGACTTGGACGAGCGTGCCGATAGTCACGTCGCCGGTGGACAGGCGCCACGACCCGATCGCGAGCAGCGCGACGACGGCGAGCTGCGGTAGCTCGTCGAGCGCCGAATCGAACCCGGCCCGGACGAACCCGGCCGCGACGCGTTCGTCGCGCAGCTGCGAGGCCTTCTCGCGCATTCGCGCGACCTCGGCGGCCTCGCGCCCGAGGGACTTCACGACGAGCGCGCCGTCGATCGACTCGTGCGCTACTGCCGAGACGTCGCCGATCCGCTCCTGCGCGCGCCTAGTGGGACCCT
This sequence comes from Actinomycetota bacterium, assembly GCA_044869895.1. GTDB lineage: Bacteria > Actinomycetota > UBA4738 > UBA4738 > HRBIN12 > AC-69. Next base: position 5,329 of record JBIOXZ010000150.1, read on the forward strand.
CGATCCGCCTGGCGAACGAGCGGTTCATGAGCGCGAGCGTCGGCACGGTGAACAGCCCGACGAGCGCGAGGAAGACGTCCGCCGCGAGCAGCGACACGAGCGCGAACACGACGAGGAACACGACCCCGATGGCGAACGGGATGGGGTACAGCACCTCGATCGAGGCTTCCACGTCGGCCTCCATGTGCGCGAGCAGCTCACCGGTCGGCGTCTGCCGGTGGTAGGCGAGCGAGAGGTCGCGGTACCGGTCCGAGACGCGGTCGCGGAGCGTCGCGGCGACGGCCGCACCGAGGACGCCGCTGTAGAACCGGCGGATCCCGATCCCCGCGGCCCGCAGGACCGACAGCGCGAACACGGCCCCGATGCCGGTCCAGAGAGCCGACGCGGAGACGCCGCGCCCGAACGCCGGCCGCAGCACCTCGTCGGCCGCGCGGCCGAGTGCAACGGTGACCGCGACGGTGCCCACGGCGTACATGAGCGCACCCACGACCGACAGGGCGAACGGACGTGGGTGCATTGCCACGTAGGAGGCGATCTGACCGGCCCCGCGCTGGAACAGACCCGGGGAATCGATCGGATGCTCGCTGGCGAACTCCATAGGCGCCCCCTATGATGCGCGACGCCGTCCATCTCCGGGTCGAGGGCCCATGCTTTCCCCAGGACACCTGTGACTTGCGAGTTCTCCCGCGCCGAAAATGACGTTGGGCCGACCACAAACGGGCACTGACCAGTCTGAGCCTCCCCGGCCTAGGAGGAGGCGGTGGCGTGGCCAACTGGTCCAACGGTTGAGCGCTTCACCCGGCCACGATCGGGATCCAGACTCTCCACCGGGCCAGACAACCTGTTTCGTGAACACTGTCTTGGGAGAATGACACTGATGTTTCTTGGGTGGCCCAGCTAGTTCGAACGCGGAGGAAGGGGAGGGACTCAGGTCTTTGCCCCCTGGAGGCCGGGCGCGAGGGCAGCCCTGTAGGCCCGTCAGGCCGCGGGGAGGTCTGCGCCGACCTTTAGGTCGGGCTCGAACATCCGGTGCTGCAGGAATTCCGTTCAACCATCCAGGTGGAACGTCACTTCCACCTGGGCCTGTACCTCGAGCTCACCGGGGTCGACTTCCAGGGACCGTTCCCGAGCGCCACCAAGTGCCACAGCTCCCGCGAGCGGCAGCCGCTCGATACCACCCCGTGCGGGTTCGCGGATGTCCGCGACGCCTCCCAGGCGGAGTCCAAGCGCTTCCGCGTAGACCTCCGCCTTCCGCTTCGCCTCCGACGTCGCCTGCCGGCATGCCTCCAGGCGAGCCTCGTTTCCCGGCGATATCCACCACGTGGGGCCGCGCACACTCGCCTTCACCCGCGCGATCGCGCCCTCGATCAGCCGTCCCGCCATCGCCGGATCCGCCAACCGAACAGTCACGACGTTCTGGGCGCGATACCCGCGGTGGGTCTTTTTTCCGTCCGACCAGTCGTATTCCTCGCGGACCGTGACGCCGGTGGTCGAGCGCTTCTCGGTCGGCACACCCAACTCGCCGAGCAACGTCTCCAGTTCCTTGCTCCGTTCCCCGACCTTCGCGAGGGCCTGATCGGGTGACGCGTCAAGCGAGCTCACCTCGATCATCCAGATGCCTTCGTCCGGCCTGGCGCGCGCGACCGCCTCACCTCGCGACGTCACCGTTGCTCCCGTCATCGCATCTCCCTCCCCGTCACAGTTCGCCGGCAGCGACCGAGAATGTGTCGCACGCGTCCGGGTTCCCAGTATCGAACCCTTTTTGGAGCCACCTCACCCGCTGCTCGGCCGAGCCGTGCGTCCACGTCTCGGGGTCGATCCGGCCGTTGACAGATGCCTGGATCCTGTCGTCGCCGACCGCGGCCGCGGCGCCGATCGCTTCTTCAAGGTCGCCTTCCTCCAACACTCCCCGGGCGTTGGCGGAGTGGGACCACACCCCGGCCAGGGAGTCGGCCTGGAGCTCCTGGCGGACGGACAGCTCATTCCGCTGCGAGGGATCCTGCCGGCTTGCCCGGGTCACCTGCGCGCTGATCCCGAGCAGGGTCTGAACGTGGTGACCAATCTCGTGCGCGATCACGTACGCCTCGGCGAAATCACCGAACGCACCGAATCGCTGCTCGAGCTCCTTGAAGAAGGAGAAATCGAGGTACACGTGCTGGTCGAACGGACAATACAAAGAGCCGGTCTCAGCTGACCCCACACCGCAGCCCGTCTGGGTGGTGCCACGGTACAGCACGATCTGCGTCGGTGCGTACGTCTCGCCGGCGCGCTGGAACTCCTCCTGCTCCGCCGCCGAACGGGCGGCGTGATCGACAGGCGCCAAGAGGCACCGGTCGGTGACGGCGGGCTCGGAGGGTTACCTGGCTTCCCCACCGGAGGCGGCGGTCTGCCGATCCCCCGCAGCAAGAAGGGTGGCATCGGGATCGGGGCGATCGTGCTCATCATCGTCCTTGTCTTCGTACTCTCCAAGGTCCTCGGCGGTGCTGGGAGCCTGATCCCCAACCCAGGAGCTGTCGAAGGTTTCCCCAACGTTGGATCCGAGGGCGGCAGCACCACCGAGGTCGATCCCACTGATCCGATTGGGGAGTTCGTCGACGCGGTTCAAGACGACATCCAAGTCACATGAGCTTCTTGAGCCTCATCGGATGACGGTCCTGGTCGGGAAGGTGCGTGAAGCCTGCCACCGGTGGTCTCGGCGCGCAACTCTGGGTCGCCTGCGGAGCATGACACCGACACGAGTACCATCCGCCGTGATCAGTGGCGGGCTCTTATCGGCCAACTGAAACGCTTGCGTCTCTCGCGTCAGTCCATACTAGTGTCGATGAGAAGTTGACTGAAGGGGGCTGCGATGCTTGGTGAGTTCAAGACGTTCGTCATGCGGGGCAATCTCCTTGAGCTGGCCGTGGCCTTCATCATGGGAGTGGCATTCGCGACGGTGGTTACAGCGTTCACCAATATCATTCTGAGTTTCGTGGCTGCAATCTTCGGTGGGAGCGTGAGTTTCAACCACCTCACGTTCGGTGTGAACGATACGCCGATCCCGTATGGCGCGTTCCTCACGGCCGTGGTGAGCTTCCTGATCATCGCGTGGGTCCTGTTCCTCCTCGTCAGGGCGTACAACCGGGTGAACCAGCCGAGAGAGGAGTCGAAGAACACCAAGCCGTGCGACTACTGTCAGACGGAGATCCCCATCAATGCCGTGCGCTGCCCGAACTGCACGAGCCAGCTCGTGACGGCGGGATCGTAAGGGTCCCCGCCTTCCCTAGCGCCGGAGCGGAGCTATATACGGGTTCTCCGGATCTGCCCCCTGGAGCTGCCACACCTCGTGGCCGTAGCTGGCGAATACCAAGAACTGGTCGGGTCCCGGGTCCTTCGTGTCTCCCCGGTGGAGGATGTACGCGAGCTGGTCGGCCTCGTCGACGAGGTCGATCCGGAACACGATCCCGAACACATCCTGGCCGACCGGTCGAACGGGGTCGGTCCACGGCGGTTCGGTGACGGCGCCGGTCCATACGTGCAGCCCCCAGAAGTCGTTGAAATCGGTGCTCGTCGGATCGCCGTAGTCGCCTGCCGGTCGGCGATAGTGGATGAGGGCGAAGTCCTCGGCTGCCCCTCGTGATGGGTGGACAACCTGCTCACCGACCTGGAACCAGGCCGTGGGGGTCTCGGTCGGCGTGAACGCCAGCCCGCCGATGTCGACCACACCCTGATCGCGGATCGTCACCGTGAGCGGCACCGAGAGGTCGGGCGGGCTCAGTCGGAAGACGGCGCCGTAGTCGTCGATCTCGTCCGGTGGTGCGCCCGTGGCCACGGGCACGCCGTCGCTGGTCGCATCGATCGTCACGCCCGAGCAGTCCGGGGCGCACGCGTAGTGGACGGTGGCGTGGCCCTGGGCCTCGGCCTGGGAGGTGTAGACGGTCAGGTCGCCCTGCTTCAGCCAGATCTCCGGCGTGGTTGCCGGATTGAAGCTCCGATCCGGGCTGTCGTCGGGATCCTTCGTGTCGCCGCGATGGACGATGAAGTTGACCGGTTGGGTGTCGTCGGCCAGGCGGACGAACGCGAAGCGCCCGTACTCGTCCTCGCCGAGGAACGGCTTCGGGCTGGTCCAGTCGGTCGCTTCTGAGAGGGCGATGGCGTTGCCCCAGAGGTGCAGGCCCCAGAAGTCGTTGAAATTGCCGGTGGTGTGGTCGCCGTAGTCGGCACTCGGCCTGTTGTAGTGGATGAGCACGTACGGCGTCTCCGGACCCGTCGGCTCAGCGAACTCGACGCCCACGTTGAGGACCTGGTCCGCGGCGAGGTGACCCGACAGGTCGTTCACGATCGCGCGGAACGACAGCGGCGTGTCCTCCTGGCCGCGGAGATGGCCGGCGTCGTAGAAGATGCGGTAGGGGGCGTTGTCGTCGGTCCCGATCGGGGACCACTCGCCGTCGCCCTCGCGGACCGCGAACGTGACCTCGGCGAGCACATCGGCGTCGAGATCTGCTGCCACTTCGATGCGGTCGAGGACTCGGTGGCCGTCCCACGTGTTGGTCTCGAGTACCGCGGTGTCGCCGTGCTGGAGACTGGTGATCTCGATGCCCGGCGCTTCGTCACTGGCCGGCACGGGCTCTCCGGCTTCGTAGATCACGAACCCGAGCGGCGGAACCGTGAGGGGCAGGGCACCGTCCGGACCGGTCGTGACCCTGTTCGGCGAGTTCGACTTCGAGATCAGCTTGTACTTGACGCCGCCGGGCGAGAACGTCGGGATGGCCGCGGTCGCCGGAGTGACGCTGTTGTTCAGCGCGATTACGTACTCGATCCGCTCGTCCCGATCGACCCGGGAGAACGCGTACACGCCCGGACCGTCGGAGCTGAACCGGTGGATCTGAGCTCCCGATCGCAAGGCCAGGTGCTGGTGATACAGCTTCGCGTACTCGCGGATAGCTCTGTACAGGGGATGTGACGGGTCGAAGTTGTCGTCGGACGTGGTCTCGTCGGTGCCGATGAGGTCGTTGTCCTCGTATACCGGCACGGCGTTCGCGAACATGTCCTCTCGGGCGTCCTTGTCGCCACCGTCACCCGTGAACCCCTGCTCGTCGCCGTAGTAGATCACCGGCTGACCGCGCGCGAAGAACATGAGCGCGTGCGCGAGCTTCGATCGGGCCAGCAGCTCGGCGTCGGTGGCGTCAGGCTGGTCCACTCGCTGCAGGAAGTAGCCGATCCGCCCCATGTCGTGGTTTCCGAGGAACGTCGGCATCGCGTACGCGTTGCTGTCCGTGTCCGTGTAGTAGTCGTCCAGGGCGAAGAAGGTGCGCAGGTTATCGGTCGGCCCGCCCTGCGACGCGAAGTCCCGCGCCGCCAGCTGGAAGCCGAAGTCGATCGTGGACTGGAGCCTCCCCCTCGTGGAGAACTCGCTCATGAACGGCGGGCCGAACTGCTGGTCGAACACCTCGCCGAAGGCGAAGAAGTCCTCGATGCCCGCGTCCCTGGCCGCCTCGAGGATGTCCGGCCCGAACTTCTGCCAGAACTCCATGTTGACGTGCTTGGTGGTGTCGATGCGGAACCCGTCGACGCCGAACTCTTCGATCCAGAAGGAGTAGATGTCGATCATCCCCTCGACCACCTCGCGGCGCTCGGTCCACAGGTCGTCGAGGCCGAAGAAGTCGCCGTAGAGCGAGTTCTCCCCCGTGAAGCTGGTGTTCCCGCGGTTGTGGTACAGGAGCGGGTCGTTGAGCCAGGCCGGGTTCTTCGCGTCCTCCTCGCCCGGCGGCACCACCGGCGTGTACGGGAACGAGGTGGTGTCGACCTCCGGGAACGTGTAGTCGGGCTGCCCCGAGTAGGCGTAGTCGGAGTCATCGAAGGGCTCGCCGTTCACGTCGCGGTAGGGGAAGTCGCGCTTGTTGCGATACCCGGCGTTGCCCTCGAGCTGGATCACGTCCGCGGTGTGGTTCGTGACGATGTCCATGAAGACCTTGATCCCGCGGGCATGCGCTTCATCGACGAGGCGGGCGAACTCCGCGTTCGTGCCCAGGTGCGGGTCGACCCGGAGGAAGTCGAGGATCCAGTAGCCGTGGTACCCGGACGACATGCCGTACAGGTTGGTCGAGTCGGGCTGCACGGTCTTGTTCGCGTAGATCGGCCCGACCCAGATGGCGCTCACCCCCAGGTCCTGCAGGTACGGCAGCTTGCGTCGAAGACCTTCGATATCTCCGCCGTGGTAGTAGCCCTTGTCGCTGGGAAGGTAGCCGTGCTGGAGGACGTTCTCCCTCGTGTCGCCGGCCACGCACACGCCGGCGTAGTCCCCGCAGTTGTTCTCGGGATCCCCGTCGTTGAACCGGTCGGGGATGGCGAAGTACAGGACCTCGTCCTCGAACGGATGGCGCACCGGATCGCGGACCAGGGCGGCGTCGTCCACCGGCCTGGCGGGGATCACCGCGATATCGAGTATGTGGTTGACCTGGTCGTAGGTGAACGTGACGAGGTCGCCGGTGTTGGCCACGGCAAAGGGGATGTTGGCTCCGTCGCTAACGCCGCCGGCCCCGTAGTTCTCGACCCAGGACTCGTCGATCGCCACCTTCGCCTCGTAGGAGCCGGGAGGCAACGCCGAGGTGGAGAACCGTCCGATGCCGTCCCCGTCCGGGTCCAGGAGCCACGACCGCAGGCACGACGGGTCCCAGTCGCCCGGGCAGCCGAGCTCGCTCTGGAAGCTGCCCGGCACGGTAGCGATCACCGAGCCTCGGTTGTCCGTGACCCAATGGCTCACGTCGTGGTAGTAAAACTTGACGCTTGCGGCCTCGCCGAGGACGAGCGGAACGTTGGGGCCGTCACGCACCCCACCGGCGCCGTAGTTCTCGGCCCACGCGTCGTTCAGTGCGGCCTTGTACTCCCAGCTGCCGGCAGGGAGTGCGAACGTCGCCTGCCACACGCCGTCGTCGGCGTCGAACTGGAGATGGGTCACCGCACAGTCCGGCATCCAGTCTCCGGGACAGCCGAGCTCTTCCTGGAAGCTCCCCGCGATCGTCACCGTGGCCGGCTCGGCACCGGCCGGGCCTGCCGGTCCGATGAGGCCGGCGGTCGATAGCGCGAGGGTCAGGACTAGCGCCAGCAGGAGGGTTCTTCGTGGCCTCACCGTCCACCTCCCGAACAGTGCGTCGAGGACCACGCGACCACTCGCGAGCCTCTCCTCGGGCTTTGCGGGTGAGTCAACCCCATCGCTCGAGACCGCGTCAAACGGCCGCAGCGAGGTCCCGAATCGTACACAGGCTCCGATCCTCTCTGCGCAGTGTGATCCGACGGGTCTTTCCGTGGTCGTGCACCATCCACCTGGGCATGAGTGGTGTTGTCAAGGGGAGTACAGTCGACGGCTCGGTGACGGGTACATCGGAAGTAGGAGATTGCGGCGCGGAGCCCGTCCGTCCGCGAATCATTCGGGGGGCGGCCAGCGTGGCCGCCGTCGTGACCCTTGTCGTGCTTGCAACCTCTGCGGTCCCCGCAGCGGCCGCGGAGGGATCGGGGCACCCTGGCCGATCTATCCAGTCCCCGATTCGGCAGTACGTCGCCACGGAGCCACCGCCCGGGGCGATACCGGGGATCGACGTGTCGCACCATCAGGGCACGATCGACTGGGCACAGGTGGCCGCCTCGGGTCAGCGGTTCGTCATCGCCAAGGCCACGGAGGGCCTGTTCTCCGTCGACCCAACGTACGCGACGAACCGCGCCGGCGCGACGGCAACCGGGCTCGTCTTCGGCGCGTACCACTTCGCCCGGCCCGATCTGCATCCCACTGACCCGGGGGGCGAAGCCGACCATTTCGTCGACACCGCCCAGCTCGGCCCCGGGAACATCGTGCCGGTCCTCGACCTCGAGCGCTCCGGGGACCTCACGCAGGCCCAGCTCACGGCGTGGATCCTCGCGTGGCTGGGCGAGGTTACGGCCCGCACCGGCGTGCGCCCCATGGTCTACACGAGCCCGAACGGATGGGTCAATCGGACCGGAAACACTACTGCGGTGGCCGACGCAGGGTACTCCCTGCTCTGGATCGCTCACTGGTTCGTCTCGGAGCCGACCGTGCCGGCGAAC
>JBIOXZ010000151.1:0-4738 GCA_044869895.1 Actinomycetota bacterium
CGGTCGAGTTCGAGTCAGACCAGAGCCAGGCCTGGATCCGCTGTGCCGCATATGAGGGTGCGCTGCGCCTGCTGCCGGCGGAGGACTTCCCAGCGATCCAGCCACCATCGGGGACCACGGTTGTGGGGGAGGCGGGCAGGTTCGCCGAGGCGGTCAGCCAGGTGGCCCGGGCGGCGTCCAGGGACGAGGCCCGTCCCGTCCTGACCGGCGTCCTGATCGAGGTCAGCCGGGAGGGCGTGACCATGGTCTCGACCGACTCGTACCGGCTGGCGGTCCGTGACCTGGTGGCCACGGCCAGCGGGGAGGGGAGGGCCATCGTTCCCGAGCGTGCGATGTCGGAAGCAGGGCGGGCTGCGGCCGCCTTGGACAAGGGCGAGGTTCGCCTGTCACTCGACGAGAGCCAGGTCGCTTTCCAGATCGGGAGCCTCACGCTCACCTCGCGGCTCATCGAGGGGGAGTTCCCGAACTACCGCCAGCTCCTGCCCGAGGCGTACGAGAGCCGGCTCACGGTGTCGCGGCAGCAGCTGATGGACGCGGTTCGCCGCGTGGGACTGTTGGCTCGCGACACGTCTCCCGTTCGCCTGGAGTTTAGCGCGCTGGGAGTGAAACTGTCGTCCTCGTCACCGGACCTCGGCCAGGCGGTCGAGGCGGTGGAGGCCCGATACGAGGGCGAGGACATCACGGCGGCGTTCAACCCCAATTACCTGGCCGATGGACTGGCCGCGGCGACGGGGGAGACCGTGCGGCTGGAGGTTCGTGACGGATTGAAGCCAGGCCTGATCCGGGGCGAGAGCGACGAGTTCACGTATCTCGTGATGCCGGTGCGCCTTCCGACGCCGGTCGGCTGATCCACCCGGGGCGCTCCTTTGCGGCTTCTGTGGGTGGAGCTCACGGACTTCCGTAACCACCCGCGGACCCGGGTCGAGGACGTCCCGGAAGGATTGATCGCCGTGGTCGGGGCCAACGGCGAGGGGAAGACCAACCTCCTCGAGGGCATTGCGTTCCTGTTCTTCTTGGTCTCGCCCCGAGCCTCGAGCACCGAGCCCCTGGTCCGGCGGGGGGCGGATGCGGCCTACATCCGAGGGGAGATCGAGACGGACGGCGGCCGCATCCTGGTCGAGGTGGAGATCCCTGGGCACGGGGCGAACAAGGTCCAGGTCAACCGGTCCCCGGTGCGGCGCAAGCGCGACCTTCGCCGGCAGGTCCGCGCGGCGTTCTTCGGGCCGGAGGATCTCGACATCGTCCGGGGCGATCCGTCGCAGCGGCGCCGGTTCATGGACGAAGCCGTGACCTCGCTCTGGCCGCTCAAGGAGTCGGTGCTCACCGCGTACGACCGGACCCTTCGCCAGCGCAACCGACTGCTGAAGGAGTGGGAGGGACGAGGAGCGCCGAAGGACCTCCAGGCATGGGACGCCGAGCTGGTGGAGAACGGGTCCGCGCTCCTTCGCCTTCGCGCTGATGCTGTGGCCCGGCTGTCCCCGGGCGCGCAGGAGGAGTTCGCCGCTCTGTCGGGCACCGGGCTGGCTTGCGAGTACCGGCCCTCGGTGTGGGGCGAGGCACTGGAGGAGGCGTTCCGGACCCGCCTGGCGGAGCGGAGGGGCGACGAGCTCACTCGACGGACCAGCCTGGTGGGCCCGCACCGGGACGACCTGGAACTGGCCGTGCGGGACCTGGGGGCACGGGCCTTCGCTTCCCACGGCGAGGCCTGGGCCGCCACGCTGTGCCTTCGCCTGGGCCTGGGGGGCGCCATCCAGGCGGAGGTGGGGGAGCGGCCCGTCCTGCTCCTCGACGATCCGTTCTCCGCCCTGGACCCGAAGCGGGGAGGCCAGGTGGCTGAGCGGCTGGCCGGACGGGGGCAGGTCGTGGTCACGGTGGCGGACGAGGCCCATGTCCCTCCCAGGAACGAGGCGGTCTGGGACGTGTCGGCGGGTGCGGCTACGGTTCGCGGGGGAGGTTGAGGATGCCCTCGAGCAAGGGGTGGCGAGGGCGCCGGGACGAGCGGACCATGCAGGACACGCCCATCGGGGAGGTGGTGGACGGGCTCCTTCGGGAGCGGACATTCGCCCGGGGGCTTCCCATCGGCCGCCTGGCCTCCGATTGGCAGGCCGTGGTCGGTCCCCGCCTGGCCTCCGAGTCGGCCCCCGTCAGCCTGGAAGGGGGGGTGCTGGTGGTCGCCGCAAGCACCGGTCCGTGGGGCGCGCAGGCGCGATTCCTGGCCCGGGAGATCGCCAATCGAGCCAATCGAAGCCTCGGTTCAGAGCTGGTCCGTGCGGTGCAGATCGTGGTCCGTCCGGAGCCTCGGAAAGGCTTGTAGCGCAAGGCGAAACAGCCTGTCAGACAGCGGGGCAACGGGCCCAGTTCGTTGGTAGAATCTGGTGAGAGTTTTCCCCGCGTGAGGCCCCTTCGGCTGCGGCGTGCGCTGCCGTGTGCGGGCTGGTGGAGGGTCGTTGGCGACAGCGAGGAAGGACAACAAGGCCGGGAGTGACGGAGGGTACACCTCTGCCGACATCACGGTTTTGGAGGGCGTCGAGCACGTCCGACTCCGTCCGGGGATGTATATCGGGACCACCGGCCCGCGGGGTCTGCATCACCTGGTCTACGAGGTCGTGGACAACTCGGTCGACGAGGCCATGGCCGGGTTCTGTGACCGGATCGTGGTGACGCTCCTGGTCGACGGTGGCGTCCGGGTGGCAGACAACGGCAGGGGCATCCCGGTAAAGCCCATCCCCAAGGCCAAGGACCGCCGTCCCGCCCTGGAGGTCGTCCTGACCACCCTGAACGCCGGCGGGAAGTTCGGCGGCCGGGGGTACCGCATCTCGGGCGGCCTACACGGGGTGGGGGTCTCGGTCGTGAACGCGCTCTCCGAAAGGCTCGTGGTGGAGGTCGAGCGGGACGGTTACACATGGACCGAGACGTTCGCCCGTGGCAAGCCGACCAAGCGGCTGACCCGCGGTAAGGCCAGCCGGAAGACCGGCACCGCGGTAACGTTCTGGCCGGACCGGGAGATCTTCGAGGAAGTCGAGTTCAAGCGGGAGACGTTGACCGAACGCCTCCAGGAGCTGGCGTTCCTGACGAAGGGTCTGGAGATCCAGCTCCTCGACGAGCGCGAGGATCCACCGGTGAAGGAGGCGTTCAAGGCGGCCGGAGGCCTCGCGGACTTCGTGAAGCACCTGCAGACCGGCAAGGACGTCCTCCATCCGAAGGTCATCCACTTCGAGGGCTCGGAGCGGGACGGCTCGGCCGAGGTCGAGGTGGCGCTCCAGTGGAACACTGGCTACGCCGAGTCCCTCTACTCGTTCGCCAACACGATCAACACGACCGAGGGCGGCACGCACGAGGAGGGGCTGAAGAAGGCCCTGACGAACGTGATCAACCGCTACGCGCGCCAGAAGGGGCTTCTGCGGGAGAAAGACGAGAACCTGATCGGCGAGGACATCCGGGAAGGGCTCGTCGGCATCGTGTCGGTGAAGCTCCGGGACCCGCAGTTCGAGGGCCAGACCAAGACCAAGCTGGGCAACACGTCCATCCGCTCGCTCGTGGAGACCACCGTGAACGACCGGCTGGCAACCTGGCTGGAGGAACATCCAGGGGACGCCAAGCGCATCGTGGGCAAGGCGGAGCAGGCCGCCAAGGCCAGGATGGCGGCCAAGCAGGCCCGGGACCTGACCCGGCGCAAGTCGTTCCTGGACTCCACCTCGCTCCCGGGCAAGCTGGCGGACTGCCAACTGACAGATCCGGCGCAGTGCGAGCTGTTCGTGGTCGAGGGCGACTCCGCGGGCGGCAGCGCCAAGCAGGCCCGGGACCGGGCAACGCAGGCCATCCTGCCCATCCGGGGGAAGATCCTGAACGTCGAGAAGGCCCGGCTGCACAAGATCCTGGAGAACCTGGAGATCCAGGCCCTCATCACTGCCATCGGCACCGGGATCGCTGAAGAGTTCGACGCCACGAAGGCCCGATATCACAAGGTCGTGCTGATGGCGGACGCGGACGTCGACGGGGCGCACATCCGCACATTGCTCCTCACGTTCTTCTTCCGGAACATGCGCGACTTGATCAACGCGGGCTACGTGTACATCGCGCAGCCACCGCTCTATCTGGTGAACGTCGACCGCGTACCGCACTACTTCTACACCGAGAAGGAATGGGACGTGTTCCGCAAGCAGGACGGCAATCGGAAGCTCGAGACGCCCCAGCGGTTCAAGGGCCTTGGAGAGATGGACGCCGTCCAGCTATGGGAGACGACGATGAACCCGGAGAGCCGGATCCTGCTGCAGGTCACCATGGAAGACGCGGCCACGGCCGACCGGCTGTTCACCATCCTGATGGGAGAGGACGTCCCCGCCCGCCGGCAGTTCATCGAGGCCAACGCCAAGCAGGTGCAGAACCTGGATGTCTAGAGCCGGAGGAGGCGGGGCGAGCGTGACCCTCCTCAGCGGGCGGATCGAGCCGGTCGAGATCGAGGAGGAGATCCAGCGTTCCTACCTCGACTACGCGATGTCGGTCATCGTTGGCCGAGCGCTGCCCGATGTTCGTGACGGTCTGAAGCCGGTGCACCGGCGGATCCTGTGGTCGATGCTCGAGTCCGGCCTGAGGCCCGACCGCCCACACCGTAAGGCGGCGTGGGCGGTCGGCGAGGTGGTCAAGAAGTACCACCCCCACGGGCTCGACGCGGTCTACGAGGCCCTGGTCCGGATGGCCCAGGACTTCTCGCTCCGCTATCCGTTGGTGGATCCGCACG
>JBIOXZ010000152.1:0-4999 GCA_044869895.1 Actinomycetota bacterium
GCCCAGGAGGAACAGGCCGTGCCCTTGGTGAACGTCTTCATCTCGGTGGCGATGGCCACGGCTTCCGCGTAGTGCTTGAACTTCCGATGGGTGGTCGTGGCGATCCCGATGGACACGGACAGGAAGGGGAACCGCTGGGTCTCTCCCCGGCGGTTGACAACCTCGATGAAGCCCCGGTCGCGGTCCTCCTGATCGTACAGGCCCGCAGTCTCCCGCTCGAACTTCTGCACGATGCTCTCAGCGATCGCCGTGGCGTGGTCGGCGTGGCACACCACCACGAAGTCGTCGCCGCCGACATGGCCCACGAAGATGTCTATCCCTCCGACCTCCAGGGCGGTGTTCTGGATCAGGCGGGCGGTGTGCTGGATGGCCTCGTCCCCGCGAGTGAATCCATAGTGGTCGTTGTAGGCCTTGAAGTGATCCAGGTCGGCGTACAGGATGGCGAACATGTCCTCGTTGGCCACCCGCTTCTCGATCTCCTCCTCGATCCGAACGTTCCCAGGGAGACCGGTGAGCGGCGACTGGGCCCGCATCTCCCTGGCCCGCCGGAGCACACCGCGGATCCGGGCCAGGAGCTCGGGCGTGTCGAACGGCTTGACGATGTAGTCGTCGGCCCCCACCGAGAAGCCCTCGAGCTTGTCCGCGGAGAGGCCTCGGGCGGTCAGCAGGATGATGCTCACGCTGGCCGACCGGCCGTCGAGGCGAAGCCGCCGCGTGAGCTCGTAGCCGTCCATGTTCGGCATCATCACGTCGGCCAGGACGAGGTCCGGGCAGTCCTCGTGAGCGATCTCGAGCGCCCTCTCCCCGTCGGATGCGGTCTGCACCTCGTAGCCGGCCGCCCGGAGCTCGATCTCGAGCAGGCGGGCGATGAACGGGTCGTCGTCCACCACGAGGATCGACTCACCCGAGGGGACCTCCGGTCCCGGAAGGCCGGGGACCGGGGCGGACCTCCAGGTATCGGTCTCCACCTGATGGCAATCGGCACGAGGGGCGGACCGGTAAAGCGTTACCCCCCGCCCATCCCCCGGCGATCGAGGGTGTAGGCCGACCCGGGGGACCGTTTCGTGTAGTTCTTGAGTTCGGTCGCCACCTGGACCACTTCCGCCCGGTGGGAGAACCGGCGGCTGCCCGTGGAGGCGATCCCGATCGAGACGGACACGAGCGGGAACCGCTGCCGCTTGCCCCGGCGATCCTCCGCCTCGACGAAGCCACGGGCCGCGTCCTCGGCGTCGTAGAGCGTCGGGGCGAGCTCGTCGAACCGCCGGATGACCTCTTCGGCGATCGCCGTCGCGTGCTCCGGGGACGTCACCACCACGAAGTCGTCCCCCCCGATGTGCCCCACGAACGTTGCCGTGCTGCCAATCCCCTTCGCGGTGTCCCGGATCAGCTGACCCGTCGCCTTGAGCGCCTCGTCCCCCCGGACGAATCCGTACCGGTCGCTGTAGGCCTTGAAGTTGTCAAGGTCGAGGTACAGCAGCGCGAAATCCAGCCCGTGGGTGATCCGGGCCTCGATCTCGTCCTCGATCCGGACGTTGCCGGGGAGGCCGGTGAGCGGCGACACCGATCGCATGTACTCGGCCCGACGGAGTACCCCCCGGATCCTGGCCAGGAGCTCGTCGGGGTCGAATGGCTTGAGGATGTAGTCGTCGGCCCCCGCGGTGAGGCCCTCGAGCTTGTCGGCGGCCACCCCCCGGGCGGTGAGCATGATGATGCTCACGGCCTCCGTCCGGGGATCCTCCCGAAGCCGCCGGGTCATCTCGAAGCCGTCCATGTTCGGCATCATCACGTCGGCCAAGACCAGGTCGGGGCATCGTTCGAACGCGGCGACCAGGGCCTCCACGCCGTCGGAGGCGGTTCGGACCTCGTACCCTGCCGCGGCCAGCTCGGCCCGCAGGATGCGAGCGATGAACTCGTCGTCCTCCACGACGAGGATCGACTCCCGCGCGGATGCCTGGGGTTCGTCGCTCACTGGCCGGCCTCGGGGAGGTAACCGTCCCCCTTGATGTTCGGGACGGGGCGGCGCGAGTAAAGCACAATAGGGGCCCGGATCACCGGGAGCCAGGGGGTGGCACGGTGCAGGTGCTCGAGTCGTTCCTGGATGGCATGGGCAACACGCCGCTCGTCCGGCTCCGCAAGGTGGTCCGGGGGGTCCGCCCGGCCATCCTGGCCAAGCTCGAGATGCTGAACCCCGGCGGGAGCGTGAAAGACCGGATCGGCATTCGCATGATCGAGGCCGCCGAGCGCGGAGGACAGCTGCGCCCGGGCGGGACGATCGTGGAGCCGACCTCTGGCAACACGGGCCACGGCCTGGCCATCGCCGCGGCGATCAAGGGCTACAAGTGCATCTTCGTCATGCCGGACAAGATGAGCCAGGAGAAGGTAGCCCTCCTTCGTGCCTACGGCGCCGAGGTGGTCATCACCCCGACCGCCGTGGCGCCCGAGTCGCCGGAGTCCTATTACCGCGTGGCCGACCGGTTGACCGAGGAGATCCCGGGTGCCTTCCAGCCCAACCAATACTTCAATCAGGAGAACCCCAAGGCCCACTACGAGACCACGGGCCCGGAGATCTGGGAACAGACCGGCGGCGAGATCGACGTGTTCGTGGCCGGCGTGGGGACGGGCGGCACGATCACCGGGGCCGCCCGATACCTGAAGGAGAGGAAGCCCGGGATCGCCGTGGTGGGCTCGGACCCCGAGGGATCGCTGTACTCGGGCGACACGGCGAGGCCCTACCTGGTGGAGGGGATCGGCGAGGACTTCTGGCCGGAGACCTTCGATCCATCGGTCGTCGATCGATGGGTACGGGTCCCCGACTCCGATTCGTTCCGCCTGGCCCGGGCGGTGACCAGGCAGGAGGGCATCCTGGTCGGGGGATCATCGGGGACCGCCCTGTACGCCGCCCTCGAGGTGGCCCGGGAGCTGGACGAGTCGAAGACAGTCGTCGTCATCTTCCCCGACACCGGACGCAACTACCTTTCGAAGCTCTACTCGGATTCCTGGCTGCTCCAGTACGGGATGCTCGAGCGCCCCGAGGTCGTGCGGGTGGAGGAGGTCGTATCGGTCAAACGCGGCGACCTCCCCCCGATGGTGACGGTGAACGCACACGACAAGGTGCGCCAGGCCATCGACGCCCTCCAGGAGTACGGGATCTCGCAGGCCCCGGTGGTGCGCGAGCCTTCGTCACTCGACGTGACCCAGTTCGTCGGGGCGATCCAGGAGCGAGCCCTCCTCGACCGCATCTTCCGCGACCCCGACGCGCTCCAGGCCGACGTCGCCGAGGTCATGGGCCCTCCGATCCCCATGGTCGAGTTCGACCAGCCCATCGAGGTTGCCTTCGCCGAGCTTCAGCGGGAGCCGGCCGTGCTGGTGGCCAAGGCGGGTCAGGTCCTGGGGGTCTTGACTCGGAGCGACCTCCTCGAATTCCTGGCCCACCGGCAGCGGACGCCGTAGGACGCCCCCAACCCGCGTGCGCTCGCTCGGCATCGACGTCGGGGCGAAAGGCAAGGGCCTCGATGCCGTCCTGCTCGACGAGAGCCTGATGCCGTCGGAGGCCCGGCGCCATCTGGGCGTGGAGGAGGTCGGGGGCCTCATCAGGAAGGTCCGACCAGACGTGGTGGCGATCGACTCGCCGCCGGCATGGGGACGGAGCCCCGGCGGATCGCGGCTCACCGAGCGCGAGATCCGCCGGTTCGGGATCCAGTCCTTCGGAACCCCTTCTGATCCGAAGAAGGCCAACAGCGTCTTCTACGACTGGATGCGAGCCGGCTTCGAGGTCTTCGAGGCCGCGGCCCAGGAGGGGTTCGCCCGGTACGCGAGTGGCCCGGTCGCCGGCAGGGCCATCGAAGTGTTCCCCCACGCGACCGCCGTCGTCCTGGGAGGATGCCTTCCCCCGAGCGGCATGACCATCGGACGGGCGAAACGAGAGTGGCGACGCGGGGTGCTGCGGGCCCAGGGGGTGGCCACCGAGGACCTCCGGTCGTCCGATCAGGTGGATGCCGCTCTGGCGGCGCTCACCGGCCTGTATGCGCTCGGCGGCAGGTGCTTCGCCCCGGGCGACCCGCTGGAGGGCGTGATCGTCCTGCCGGCGGCGACCCTTCCTCCGCCGCCGTTCCCGCGATGCCGGCAGCCCGAGCGCTCCGACGGTCAGGATCAGCTCGTGTTCCACGGGCTGGCCCGGTGCGGATGCGGCCATCCGGACTGCGCGTCCTCGACGGCGAGGGAGTTCGCGCCGGGCCACGATGCGAAGCGCAAGTCGTTGCTGTGGGCCCTGGCCCGCTCGGGCCACGACGCCGTCGAGGAGCTCAGGAGGCGAGGATGGCAGGTTCCCCCGGAGATGCGATGAGGTTCGAGACCAGGGCGGTCCACGCCGGCCAGGAGCCGGAGCCGGCGTTCGGTGCCGTGAACGTCCCCATCTTCCAGACGTCCACGTACGCGCAGCCGGAGGTGGGGAAGCCGAAGCGGTTCGACTACGCGCGGACCGGCAACCCCACGCGCGAGGCCCTCGAGACCGTGCTCGCGTCGCTCGAGGGCGGGCGCCACGGGCTCTGCTTTGCGTCCGGGATGGCCGCCGAGGCCACACTCCTGCTGACACTCCGCCCGGACGACCACGTGCTGCTATCGAACGACGTCTACGGCGGAACGTACCGGCTGCTGGCCCGCGTGCTCGCCGATTGGGGGGTGGCCTACGACGTGGTGGACATGACCGACCCCTCCGCGTTCCGCGCTGCGGTGCGCGAGGAGACGAAGGTCGTGTGGGTGGAGACGCCGACCAACCCACTGCTCAAGGTGATCGACATCTCGGCCGCCGCCGAGCTCGCGCACGGGGGCGGCGCGCTGTGTGTGGTCGACAACACCTTCGCCACGCCGTACCTTCAGCGGCCGCTCGAGCTCGGTGCCGACGTCGTGGTGCACTCGGTGACGAAGTACCTGGGCGGACACTCGGACCTGGTCGGCGGGGCCGTCGTGACGAATGACGACGCGCTCGCCGATCGCCTCGCGT
>JBIOXZ010000153.1:0-16324 GCA_044869895.1 Actinomycetota bacterium
GGGAGGGAGCCATGACGACACCGGAAGAGAACACCGCGACGGTCCGCGAGTTGATCCAGCGGGTCATGAACGAAGGTGACATCGGGTTCGCCGAGAAGACCCTCTCGGAGGACTATGTCGAGCGCTCACCTATGCCCGGAGGCACGGCCGACAAGGCGGGCGCGATCGCGATGTTCAACATGATGCGGTCGCAGACCCCCGACATGCACATCGAGGTCGAGGAGGTCATCGCCTCCGGGAACAAGGTGGCGGTCCACAGCACGATGACCGGTACCGACACGATGGGGTTCATGCCGGGGATGTCCCCGACCGGGAAACCGTTCAGGTTGGACGCGATCGACGTGTTCACGTTCAACGACGCCGGACAGAACTCCGAGCACTACGGCGTCTACGACATGATGGGAACAATGGCGCAGCTCGGCCTAATGGAAATGCCCGCGCCACCGAGCGAGGCTTAAGCCAGGTTGTCTGGTCTTGCTCGACAAGGAGGGAGCACGCGCATCACCCCGAGCACCACATCCGGTCGGGCTTAGGGGTCCACAACCCCCCCGTCACGATGGGGAACAGTTCGCACGCGGTGGCATGGCCCGCGGTTGCTGTAATCGCCACCGGAGCCGGCCTGTATATCTCGGGGGCCACCATCGAGTTTGGCCCACCATCGAAACCGCCGTTCGCGGCTGATTTCGCCTCCGGTAGGGTGGCGGATGACGATCATCCCGTCTCCGCCATGGGTAACCGTCTGCCGGTTGCAGTCGCAACGCGTGTCGTTTCCGTCTGCTGACGCCGTCGACTCCGGGATGTACGGTGGTCCCTCGACTCCTGTTCGACGAAGGTGCGCCGGTGACTGATCTGGAAGTTCCTGCACAGCGCGTCGATGTTCGTGGCCGTTTCGATCACTCTCCGGGTGGGGCAGCCTCGTCTTGCGGTGATCCTGCGCGCACAACTACACTCGCGGCGTGACTCGCCCCGGTGACCCGGGTGGGCGCGCCGTTGTCCTGTTGGCTCTCGCTCTCCTTGGGTGGGTTCCTGCATCACGATCGAGCGCGCAGCATTCCGTCGTCGACTCGTCACCTGCAGACAGCGTGGCGATCGAGTCGGTTCCGACGCTGCTCGTCACGGTGTCGGACCGACCGGTCCTTTCCCAGCACATGAGGCTCGACGAAGGTCAGCGGGCGCTTTGGTTGATGACCGTGACCGCTCTGGCCATCGGGGTGCCGGCCTCGGTGCCGCGGAGCGTCCGCTCCTCTCCCTCGGTCCTCTCCGCTGGGCTGGTCGCAGAGGGCGTCACCGGTCGAGGTCCGCCTTCGTGGATCAACGACTGAGCTGCGCCTCGTTGGCGCCAGCTCGTTCGCGTCCGATCGAGGGAGGGCCTGATGACCACTGGAGATATCGTGAGAGAACGGGCGCTGGAGCTCGCCCGCTTGGAGACGGATCGAGAGCAAGCGGTGTCCGAGTTGTTGACGACCTGTGGGGGACGAAGGGTGGCCGCCGTCCGGGCCCGTCAGGAGCTCGTGGTCTGGCTCGATAGCGAGCCCGGCCGGCAAGACGCGATGCGTGCCATCGAGCTCCTGGACGACTTGCTCGAGAAGCTGCCGGACTAGGCGGGAGCATTGCTCCCTCGGGCGGGCTTGGAAGACGGTAGATCATACCGACCCGGAGGATAACTTCGTGGGTATCGTCAGCGAGATTCCGTTGCCCGGCATCGGCGTCCGGTACGAGTTCGTGACCGAGGACGGTGCCCGTCTGGGCGTGGTGCATCACCGGTCCGGAATGCGGGAGCTGGTGCTCTTCGAGCGTGAGGATCCAGATACGTCGCACGACCTCGTTCGACTGAACGCAGAGGAAAGCCGCACGCTCGCTGAGTTATTGGGCGTGTCCCAGGTGGCGAAGGACCTCACCGAGCTCGAACAAGAGGTGGAAGGGCTCGCCGTCGATCGGCTGCCGCTTCCCGGCACCTCGCCCTTCGACGCCCGGACGATCGGAGATACCGGCGCGAGAACACGGACCGGCGTCTCGATCGTGGCGGTCCTTCGCGCCGGGTCGGCACATCCAGCACCTGGTCCGGAGTTCGGCCTGCGAGGCGGCGATGTGCTCGTCGTCGTCGGAACGCCTCGCGGCATCGAAGAGCTGGCCATCTTGCTCCGCTCGGATTGAGCGGTGCAGAGCTCGCTGTTCCTCATCGAGCTCGGCGGCGTCGTCCTCCTTCTGGCGATCCTGGCCCGCCTCGCTCAGCGCTTCGGGTTCTCGCCCATCCCGCTGTACCTGCTCGCGGGGCTGGCCTTCGGACAGGGCGGCGTGATCCCACTCGTCACGGCCGACGAGTTCATCGAAGCGGGCGCGGAGATCGGTTTGATCCTGCTCCTGTTCTCACTCGGGCTCGAGTACTCAGCCAGCGAGCTCATCGGGTCGCTCCGATCGACGGCCGTGATCGGAGGGTTGGACCTGCTGCTGAACTTCACGCCCGGGTTCGTTGGCGGCTTCATACTCGGATGGGATGTGGTCCCGGCACTGTTCCTCGGTGGCATCACCTACATCTCCTCGTCCGGCATCATCGCCCGAACCCTGGACGACCTCGGATGGATGGGAAACCGCGAGACGCCACTCGTCCTCGCGATCCTCGTGATCGAGGACCTTGCGATGGCGGCGTTCCTTCCGCTCGGGACGGTGCTGCTCGTGGGCGGCGGGACCTGGCGCGTGGCAGTGTCGGTCGGGGTGGCCACGGTCGTCGTCGTCACGGTCTTGGCCGTCGCCGCCAAGTACGGCCAGGCGATCAGCCGCGCCGTGTTCAGCCGGTCGGACGAGGCCCTCTTGTTTGGGATCCTCGCCGTGCTCCTGCTGACGGCCGGCGCCACCGAGGCCCTCAACGTCTCGGCGGCGGTCGGAGCGTTCTTGGCCGGGATCGCGTTTTCGGGACCGGCGGCGGATCGGGCGCGCTCCCTCCTCGTCCCCCTGCGCTCCGTCTTCGCCGGTGCGTTCTTCCTCTTCTTCGGGTTCGAGGTGGATCCGGGAACGCTTCCCCGGGCCCTGCCTTCGGCAGCTGCACTCGCGGTTTTGGGAGCGGCCACCAAGTACGCTACCGGGTGGCTCGCCGCCCGTAGGGCCGGCCTGCTCCGTCGGGGACGGATTCGCGCCGGCGTCGGCCTGATCGCACGAGGCGAGTTCTCGATCGTGATCGCCGGCATCGCCGTCGCCTCGGGGGCCGAGCCGGAGATCGGTCCGATCGCTGCCGCATACGTCCTCCTGCTCGCTATCTGCGGGCCGCTCCTGGCACGGGTGGCCGATCGATTCGCCGCCGCACCGGCAGGGTCCGTGTGACCATTAGGCGACGCCGGCCGTCGATCCGAGCCGACCGGCTAGGGAACGTCCAGGCTGCTCTCCTGGCCCGAGTCGGTGGGAACGACCACCGGGCCCGGCCCATCGGTTCCCTCTGCCACGCGCCTCACCGCCAAGACCCACGTGTCCGTCCCCTGTGGGGTGAGGAGAACCGGCTCGAGGGGAATCCGGAAGCGCCGGCTCAGCCTCGCGAGCTCTTGGGTAGCGTGGCCGACCGCGCACGACCCCTCGTGCACCAGCCGTCTGGTCGCAACCGTCCCGGGAGGAAGGCCCCCTTCATTCGCGTCGTAGAGAAATACCTCGCACCGTGGACATCGTCCGGAGACGTACATCTCGGCGAAGAGGCCCAGGATCTCATCCACTCGTTCGATCGCCTGCGTACGGTTCATCATCCCACCCTCATGCGGTGCTTCTCGATCCCGTGCTCCAAGGCCTGAGGTCAGTCACCATCCTGAAACGCTTCTCGCGCCGGATCCTCGACACTCCGGGCCGTGCTGGAGGTGTGTCCGACGCGCATCCTCGGCATCACGGGACAGCCCTCTGCCTCGGCACAACCGGGGAAGCAAGGACGCGGAGCACTCCGTCAAGGGGCCTGACCCGGGCCGAGAGCAGGACATCCAGGTCATGAAGATCGGCCAACCGAACGCGGACGATCACGTCGTACGGTCCGGTTACCATTTGAGCATCGATCACCTCCTCGAGGGAGCGCAGACCTTCCAGGACGCTTGCCGCCTTGCCTTGCCCGGCTTGGACAAGGATGAAAGCCTCGGCCATCCCCCGTCGCCTCACGTGTGCCACCCGGGCTTCGCCAATCGGTGAGGCCGTCCTGCGCGAGGCGCTTCGAACGGCGCCGGAGCGCGCGCTTCGTCGCGTACTCTCCGATATCTCACGGCGCCTCCGCCCCGAATGCATCCAGGCATCCGCGGAAGGTCGCTTTGCGGCGCTCCTCGGAATCGGGAAACACGGCCACGGCATAGGCTCGGGCAACGGTGCTCGGCTCTCCGGGATCCCCACCGAACGCGTCGGCGGTGCCATCGACCCCGATGAGTCCACAGTCCGAGTACGCGGATTTGTAGGCGAACCGGTCAAACGGATCGCTGAACCTCGAAAGGTTGGGGTATTCGGCAGCCTCCGACGGTGAGGGGGAAGAGGTCTCGGTTGGAGACGGCATGATGGTGCCCGTCTCCGACGTTGGGTTGGAAGCCGGCGCGGTCCCCGGGGCGCAACCGCCAACTGCGAAGATCACGGCCAAACCTGTGGCCACCACCCACGGACGCCGACGTGCCTTCACCTCCGCTCGGCCCCGTTGCCGGACGCTCATCTGCGTTTCCCCGCCTTCTTCGGTCTTCGCCGCCGTCCATCGGACGCCCGCCTGGTTGGGCCGGACGCTGCGGAACGGGCCGTGCCGAGCCGGGCGCCGTTCGCCAGAGCGGGCTGCGCACCAGGAGAACGCGCCGGCGCTTGACTAGCTGATCGGCCGTGGAGGTCGTAGCGCTCGGCGCCGCCATGAAAATTGAGAAGGACGACCAAGATTCGACGCCAAGGATATTTGGACACCGGAAACCTCCAACTCGGCAGCGCGGCATGTCGTGCCGCACCCGATCTCAGGCGAGCTGGAGTGGTGGACCGCGGGGCCCGGCGATACGCCGAAGTGGCGAGAGAACTTTCCGGCTGCGTCGTTGTCTCAACGAGGAGCACCAGCAAACGGCTACAGCCAGTAGACCGCCGAGAGCCACGAGCCCCGCGGCAACGGGCAGGGGTCGGGATCGCTCGATCCTTCGCAAGAACTCGCTGACCGAGAGTCGGGATTCACTGAGGGCCAGCGACTCGCCGAAAGGAAGAACACCCAGCGCGTCGGCTCGGTCGCCTGGCTGCGTCGGGGCGAGGTCCGAGGACCCAGTTCGTGACGCCGGAGCTGTGACTAGCAGGAGGATTGCTAGCGTCGGCATCCAGAGGCGGGCGGCCACACCGCGCTGACCCATGGGCTGAGCTTACTCGCTCCTCCATCCCACAGTTTGGTGGTGGGAACGCCCGGTGATCCAGGCCAGCCCCCCGCGCAAGCGGGCGGGCGATCAGCTCCTCGATCGGTCCGACATCCTCGCTCTACAAACGCCAGCGACCTCACGGATGTTCGTGAGGTCGTGCTCCAAAGAGTGGGTGGGAGAGTTCGTGCGCATGTCGCTCTTGCGACGCGCCTCAGATCGGATCGGGTTGTCCGACCAGGGTCGAGATCTTGAACGAGCAAAGGAACGTCGACTGCAATGGGGAGCGGGGAGCTGGATCGCTTGAGCCCAGCGGGAGACGGCCTAGCTCTCTCCCCCCCGCAGCGTGGAGGCATCTACGATCCGGATTTCCTCGACGTTTCCGGCGCTTCCCTTAGTCACGAACAGGAGCCATGTCTGTTGCCCGGGCACCTCAAAGACCGGTGCCCCCGCCTCCACGACCCACTCTCCGCCTTGGCCGGGACTTGCCGAACCGCCCGCATGGGCGGGGGGGCCTTCCCCGGGAACCGTAGCTCCGCCTGCGTTTGGAGGAGGACCGACAAACCGTTCGGTTGGAAGATCCCCGACGAACAGACCACGCAGTGGCGTGAACTCCTTTGTCTCTCCCTCGTTGTCCACGGGTCTACCTCCCTCCATGCGCCCTCCGATACCAGCGTAGGGGATTGCGGGCAAGCCGGTGTAAGGGACGGGCCGGGGGCCTGGCCGGCTCCCGCGAAGTGGGTTCGTGTCGGGGGGGCCGCGTCCCAGTAGCGTCTCCAGAGGAAACCGACTGCGAAGCTGTGGCCGCGGCCGGCCGACACATCTGAATAATGCGAGCGAACCGCTTCATCAGCGACGTCGGGCCGTTGGCACTGAGGGTACAGCTGCCGACCCGGCAGACCTCGGCTCTGTGGATCAGCAGGTCACGTGCAAGATCGCGTTCGTGCCCTTCGGCTCGTCCTGCAGTACCCCGATGGCCTCACTGGTGGGGACAATCAGCAGATCCACTTCGCAACGAGCGGCTTCTTGCTTGACCTCATCCATCACGGGAAGGGCACCGTCAGCTCCGGTCCCGACCACTAGGCGTCGGCAGTCCCAGGGGATGTTCTCCTCGATAGACACCGGGGTGTGGCCGAAGGGACCGCGAAAGGGTTTCGACGCCTTCTTCTTGCGCTTGCGGACCCGACCGCGAGCGATCACCACGTCGTGCTCGTAAGTGACGCCGTCGATGCGGATCGAGCCGAAGGTGAACTGATCTATGCGCGTTCCATGGCCTCCTGAAATGCCAGGGTACATCGATAACCGGCTGGAGCAACTTCGATGGCCCAAACTTGATCCGAAGGTTCAGGGTTCGAGTTTCAGGGGGCCACCAACAGAGCCGTCAGCACTATTGTCCTGGGGGTGGCCCTTCCAGCGTGGCTTGCTCGAATCAACAAGCTCGTCACGAACCCCCTTCTTCGGCCCGTCGCGGCCAGGGCTCCTTACTTCGGCATTGTCGTGCATCGCGGACGAGTCTCGGGACGTGTGTATCGAACACCGGTCAACGTCTTTCAACGAGGCGAAGAGGTCATCTTCGCGCTCACGTATGGGCCGGATCGAGATTGGGTCCGGAACGTGATACACCAGGGCCGGTTCACGCTGATCCATCGCGGCCGGAGTACCGAGCTGATCGAACCCAGGGTGCAAGAGACGAAGGAGGCGCCCGCAGTTGTACCAGCCGTGGCTCGAGGGATCCTCCGCCGAGCGAGTGTGCATACGTTTCTGTTGGCCCGACGGGCACACGGGTAGGAGCGTTCCTCTCCTCCGGTCCGGCGCCAAGCGGCAGTGCCAGCCTCAGCAGCCTCAGGCAGTCAACGACTGCGTGGCCTCGATATTGCCGTTGACGTCCACCGCCCGGAAGCGGATGTTGCTGCCCGCGGTCAGAACGAACGGACCCATGTAGCGCTGAAAGGCCCCGAGGTTCAGCCGGTACTCGATGCCGGCCACGCCCACGTCGTCGGTGGCCTCCAGCGAGATCAAGCTGCCTCCCTCGACCGCGGCCGTGTTCGCCGTGGTCACGGGGGGTACCTGGTCCGAGAAGTCGAAGGTCGCGGTCCAGGCCACCTGAGCCAGTCGCTGTTGGCCCCGGAGCGAGGGGTGGAAGTAGTCGCGCCTGGAGACGTCCTCGCGCTCGAACCGGTCGGAGAAGACGGCGTTCTGATCGAAGCGGCAGTGGATGTACATCGAACACACCTCCGCCAGTTGGCTGTTGAAGTCGATGTTGCGCTGTCGCACGGTCATGCGCCGCATCACGTCCGAGGAATCAGTGGAGCGCGGGCTCCGCAGCAACGACTGGCATATGTCCAAGGTCCGCCAGGCCACTCGGGCCAGGACGTTGTCCTTCAAGATGACCCACAGTCGGAACACGTCGGGGATGCTCACGACATAGATGCGAGCCCGGGGGGAGCCGGCCGAGAGCGCAGCCATGGCCCGTTCGAACTGGGAACGGAAATCGGCCACCGACGTCATCCCAGCGACCGTTCGTGTACACAGGTCGTTCGCGCCCATCAGGATCGTCACGTACGCCACGCCCCGGCCGTTGACCTGTTGCATCTGCGACCCCAGCCCGGCCATCTTGGCCCCGCTCACGGCATGGTTGTAGTTCCGGCCGAGGATGGTGGGTTGGGCCGCGAGGATCCGACTGTAGTGGCTACCGACGGAGGCCCGCGTGCCGGTCGACCAGGAGTTGCCTGGGGCGTCGGAGAAGGGCAACGTGCCCGTGTTGTACGCGCGGGTGATGGAATCACCCGTCGCGGCCATCGAATTCGGGTACCCGGTGAGATTCGGCGTAGCCTGGACCGAGGTGATGGCATGCAAAGCCAGGATCGTGACGAGCGCGACGGTCTTGATACCGAATCTCATATCCCCCCCGCTCCTTAAGGCGCGTTTGGGCGTCAGGGGAGGCCCGCAAGAACCATGGTACGGAAACTCGCTACTGCACCGTACTTCCTAGCATGGGGGCATGACATCGCAACGGGTCGCGGCGCGTACCAACGATGGTTACCGCCCCCCCAGGGCGGCGACACCCGCTCGCCATCCGGGCGGATCGTGAGGGTGCCCACGGGCATCGTCGTGAGGATCACGGCCTCCTCGTCCTCGCGCGTATACGAAGCGTGGGTCATACCGGTCGGCACGATCACCGTATCGCCTGGGTCGAGCGGGGTGTCTGTCCCTTCGATCGTCACGGTCCACCGGCCAGAGAGGAGGTGGGACACCTCCTCGTGGTCGTGCCTGTGCGAGGGCACGTGCTGGCCTCCGGCGATGTCGAGCCGATACGTCATCGATTCGGTCGAACCCCGCGACGGCGAAGCGAGGCCGCGCACACGGATCCCCGACAGATCGAACTCGGGCGCATCGGCGAACCGCAGGATCGGCATCAAGGTACCTCCGGAGCTCTCGGGATCGAGCCCGGTGTAGGCCACGGACGACCCTCGGAGATCATCGCGCTGCCAGTCGCCATCGCGACGCGTTTTCCCGTCGGCGTCGTCGATCCGAGCTGTCGAGACGGCGATCGTCCGACCCCGCTGGTCGACGCTCGCCCGGGCGAAGAGGTCGCGGCCGCGACACGGGCCGGAGGAAGTTCATCTTCAGGTCGAGCGTGCCGAACGAGGTCCCCGGCGGCAGGGTGGTGGTCACCCCCGCGTTGATCGCGGCATCCGCGAGGACGGACAGGACGCCACCGTAGAAGGTCCCGAAGGCGGTGCAGAACCAGAGCGAGGCCGGCATGGCGAGCGTCACACTCCCCTCGGCCACCTCGACGAAGCGGAGGCCGAGCAGGGAGCAACTCGGCGACGCGGCGCGCTCCCCCTTCTGCCAGAGCTGGACGAGGTCGAGACCACTCGTCTCGTCCCAGACGCCCTGCGACACGACCTCGCCCTCGACCGGACGGAGATACGGGTCCGGGGTCTCGTACGCCGAAGCCTCGACGGGCAGCCACTCGTGCGGGGGCTTCGGTGGCTCGAACGGAAGCGGCTGGAGCACGCATCGGGATGTCGCGTGGGCGAGGAGTCGCCCCCTGCCGTCTTCCACCCGTGCCTCCGAGAGTCCCTGCCGCCGGCTGACGTCGATGACGGTCCCCTTCGCCACGAGACGTTCACTCGATGGCCCGGCCGGCTCGAGGAAGTTCATCGAGAGGTCCGAGGAGACGAGCGCCGTACCGGTCGGCAGGGTCGTGAAGACCGCGCCGGCCAGGGCGGCGTCTGCGACGAAGGCGAGCGTGCCTCCTGCGAAGACGCCGGTGGCCGCCTGCCACCACGGGCTCGCGGGGATCGACCAGGTGGAAGCCCCCTCTGAAGCCTCCTCGATGACGAGTCCACTCAGGAGCGTGAGCGGCGGGGCGGGAAGCCGCCGCTCGATGAACAGCTCGAGCTGGTCGATGGCCGCCACCGCGAACAACCCCGGCTGCTCGAGGTAGGCGAAGGACCCGCGGACAGGCTGATCAAGGATCACATGCGGAGGATATCGAGCCCGGTCAACGCGACGCCGATCACAGGAGGGAGCACCTGAGCTCACGGAATCGCTCCTCGCCGACGCCATCGTCCATGGGCGGCGCTCGGACCGAACCCGCTCTCGGATCTCCACGGCTCTCCGGGTGGCCGATCAGGTCGAGCCGCGCGCCGGGATCCCGAGCTCCTCAATGATCGCCCGAACCCGATGGCCGATGTCGTCTCTGATCGGGCGGACCTGATCCACGGACAGGTCCTTGGGGTCGCCGACCTCCCAGTCGAGGTACCGCTTGCCGGGGAAGATCGGGCAGGAGTCGCCGCACCCCATGGTCACGATCACGTCCGCGGCCCGAACGACCTCATCGGTCCACGGCTTGGGGAACTCGTTGGAGATGTCGATCCCCCCCTCGGCCATCGCCTCGATAGCCGCGGGGTTCACGACGCTCGCCGGAACGGACCCCCCTGAGTACACCTCGACGCTGTCTCCGGCGAGATGCTGCATCCACCCCGCAGCCATCTGCGAACGTCCAGCGTTCTGAACGCACAGGAAGACGACCATCGGCCGCGCGTCGGTGAGCTTCCCCTCCACGCGGGCGAGTGCCCGCAGGCGCTGCCGGGTGAACCGCTCCACGAACAAGGGGATGAATTGGGGGACCTTGTATCCGGAGAGCGACTCCCACGAGTCGGCCATGAAGCGCCGGATCGTCTCCTCGGCGAAGATGCCGGAGAAGTCCGCGTGGAGCCGATCGGCGACGCTCCGGATTAGCGGGCGGAGCTCGCGCGGGGCAGCGGTGAGCGGGTCCGTGACGCTCATGGGCGTGTCCTCCTCGGTCGGCGGGGCGGGCGGACATGCGGGGCGAGACGATCGACCCGCGACGAGATCCTGTGGAGTGCCTGGTCGAAGGCCGACGCCGACGGCGTCAGCGCCGGATCTGGGATGGACCAGTGCAGGAGACGGACATCGTCAGAAAGACTTTCGAGCTCTTCGCGGGCAACGTCGCACACCGTGACGAGCAGATCGGGACGGGTCGCGATCTCGTCGATCGATCGCGTGGTGGCGGCGTGCAGGTCGAAGCCAGCACGGGCAGCGGCGCGGATCGCCTCGGGCCGGACCCTTGGTGCCGGCCGGGTGCCGGCGCTGGAGGCGGGGACCTCGTGTCGTGCATTCCACACTGCCGCAGCGAGCTGGGATCGCGCCGAGTTCGCGGTGCAGACGAACAGCACGTGGCGTGCCAGGAGCGTTGCCACGGGCTCGGCGATCACCGAGACCGCATCTGGGATCAGGCGCACGTACCGTCGGCGTGCGTCGCCGGCTGACGACAACCGCTCCACGATCCCGGCCTCCTCCAGGACCCCGAGGTGGTGCGCGATGAGATTCGAACCGATGGCAAGCGAGACGCTGAGCTCCGAGGGCGACCGATCGGACATCGCCAGCTCGTCGACGATCTCCAGGCGGTGAGGATCGGCGAGCGCAGCATGGATCGCGGCCCGTCGCGAGCTAGACAGCTCGATGATCATTGAGGCAATGATGATTGAGTGTTGGGCTTGACGTCAAGTCCCTTCCCCGACGAAAACCTGCAGCCTTATCCGAGGACGTATCTTCGACCAAGTGGCACGTCGCCCACCGGTTCAACGGCGAGCACCTGGCCATCGAGCGTTACCGTGCCATCGTTCGGATCGACCTCGATGGGCGGAACCGCGCGGTTCCGGGCCAGCGTGTCGCGTCGGACCGAGCGCGTGTCATCGACGGCGACGAATCGCCGCCGGCTTCCGATCCGACCCTTGATCCCTCCCTCGAGCGCGGCCTTCGACACAAACGTCGTCGAGAGCGCCGGTGGAGCAGCACCGAGCGCTCCCCAGTGCGGACCGTAACGACGCGGCTCGGTCCCCTCGACCGTCGCGTTCCCCTCGCCGATCGCCTCCCACGCGAAATGACCGGCCTTGAGGACCAGCTCTGGCTTCACGCCGAAGTGGCTCGGGCGCCAGAGCACGAGGTCGGCGAGCCGGCCCGGCGCGAGGGAGCCGACCTCGCGCTCGAGTCCATGGGTTCGGGCGGGCTCGATGGTGTACTTCGCGATGTACCGCAAGACGCGTTCGTTGTCATCGTCGGCGTTCTCCCCCGTCCATGCCTTCATCACGTGAGCCAGTTGCCATGTGCGGCGGATCGTCTCGCCGATCCGGCCCATCCCCTGCGAGTCGCTGTTCACGATCGAGATCGCGCCGAGATCGTGCAGCGGGCCCTCGGCCGCCATCGTCGCGGGATGGATCCGCTCCCGAGCGGCCTCGACATCTTCCGGAACGTCGGCCGACCCGCCGTGGACGGCGAGGATCATCTCCAGGTGTTCGGCCGCGGTCGCCCGCCCGTACGGGATGGTCGGTGTGGTCGAGGAACACACCACGTTGGGCTCTCGGACGAGGCCGATCACGTCGGGCACGTGGCCGCCGCCCGCCCCCTCCACGTGATAGGCGTGAACCGCGCGGCCGGCGATCGCGTCGACCGTGTCCTCGAGCTCGCACGACTCGTTCAGGCCGTCGGTGTGGAGGCACACCGCGACGTCGTAGGCATCGGCCCGTGCCAGTGTGGCGTCGATGATCTCGGGGTACGCGCCCCAGTCCTCGTGGACCTTCAGGCCGCACGCCCCCTCCTCGATCACCCGCTCGATCTGCCCGGGAGCGTCGGTCCGGGCGCTGGCCTGGAGCCCGAGGTTCACCGGCAGCCCCTCGAAGGCCCGGTAGGTCTTGTCCATGGTGTACGGAGGCTCTTCGAACCCCGCGGTGATCAGAGTGGTCACCCCGGCTGAGAGCGCGACCGGAACGAGCCGCGGGGTGATGAGGTGCACGTGGCTGTCGATGGCGCCCGCGGTGACGATGAGCCCGTAGCCGTTCACGGGCCACGTGTTCGGGCCGATGACGAGCTCCACGCCGTCGGTGATGTCGGGGCTCCCGGCTCGGCCGATCCCGGCGATCCGTCCGTCCTTTATGCCGATGTTCGTCTTCACCACGCCGAGGAGGGTGTCTATCACCACGACACCGGCGATCAGCATGTCGAGCTCGCTCAGCGAGGCGGCCCGGTCGAACTGGGCCATCCGTGACCGAAAGTTCTTCGCGTACCCCCAGATCGGCTCGTCCCCGAAGCCGACGTGGTCCTCCTCGACCCGGACCCACAGGTCGGTGTCGCCGAGGCGGAGGCGGTCCTCGGTGGTGGGGCCGTACCGGCCCACGTATTCCTCTCGCGAAAGGTCAGCCATCGGCTCCTCCCCGACCCCCATAGCGCACGAGCTGAACCTCCTTCGTCTCCCCTGGGGCGAACCGAACCGACGCGCCAGCCGGAACGTCGAGGCGGAACCCGTGCGCGGCGTCACGATCGAAGTCGAGCCGGGGGTTGCTTCGCCAGAACGGGTAGTGCGAGGACACCCGGATCACCCGGTCCGACGTGTTCGCCACAACGAGCCGAATACGCTCCAGGTCCGGAGCGAGCTCGATCCGTTCCTTCAACTCCAGGGCCTCCGTAGGACGATGAGCCTGCTTCCCTCGTCCAGGAGGACCTCGAGCCGGATCTCGTCGACGAGACCGGGTACGCCGTCCATCAGCTGGTCCGCCCGGATCGCCCGCCGACCCCGCTCGACCACTTCTTCGTAGGCGGCACCGGTCCGCGCAGCCATGTGCATCTCGTCGCAGGTCAGGGCGATCGCCTCGGGGGCGCTCAGCTTCAGCCCGCGGGCAAGCACACGTCGCGCCAGCTCCGCAGCGACGAAGACACGCATGCGGTCCTCCTCGGTCGGACCGAGATACATCTAGGCGGGCGTCGGAACGCCGGTCGGCAGCTGCTGGGTGATGCAATGCGGCCCGCCGCCGCCGTAACAGAGGCAGTTGCCCGGCACGGGCACGATCTCTCGATCGGGAAAGAGCTTCGAGATCTGTTCGAGCGCCTGTTCGTCCTCGGGTCGCTCTGCGACGGGGACGATCACCCCGCCGTTCGGCAGGTAGAAGTTGAGATACGGCACGACGCCCGGCGGCCGCGTCTCGAACGGGATCACTTGGAGCTCCCGCCCCTTCGCATCCCTCTTGCTCGCGAGCCGTTCGCGGTTGTCGCGGCCGGGCTCGTGGTCGGCGTCGTCCGGATCATCCGGGGCGAGGAGGGCGACCTTCGCCGGTGCCACATACGGCGCGATGCCATCGATGTGGCCATCGGTGTCGCGATCGGTCGAGTGGCCGAGCCCGAGCCAGATGATCGTCTCCACCCCCAGGAAATCTCGGAGTCCCTGCTCGATTTGCTCTCGTGACATCGTCGGGTTCCGATTCAGGTTCAGCAAGCACTGTTCGGTGGTGATGAGCGTGCCCTCGCCGTCCACGAAGAACGATCCACCCTCGAGCACGAACGGCGCCTCGAAGCGCCGCATCCCCAGATGGCTGGCAATGTGGCGTGGGACCTGGGCGTCCTTGTCGTACGGGAGGAACCGCTCCCCCCACGAGTTGAACCGAAAGTGAACGAGAGCCACACGACCCGCGTCGTCTCGCACGAAGATCGGGCCGTTGTCGCGCATCCATGAGTCGTCGATCGGAAGCGGGAGCATCTCGACGGTCTCGCTACAACTCCGGCGGGCCTCGGTCTCCTGATCCGGATCGCATACCATCACGACCGGCTCAAACACCGCGATGGCGTTCGCTACCGCCGCGTAGTCGGCCTTTGCCTCGTCGAACCGATCGGCCCAGAGGTCCCGGCGCGTCAACGTCGGCCACTCCATGTAGCAGGCCTCGTGCGGCTCCCACTCAGCTGGCATCGAGAACCCCTCCGCTCGCGGCGTCGAGCGCTCCTGATCCATGGGCAACTTCCTTTCATCGTTGGCGTCGATCGGCTTTACCTCACGACTCCAGCTCACGGCTACTCTCAATCAGCGCGTTCGTATTCGGGATGACCGGCGCGCCTGGCGCAGCTGGGTGAACGTCCTTTATCCGGACTCGAGACTGAACACGATGGTCGGGGTCCCGCGCTCGGCGAAGGATTCCGACGTCCGAGCCATCGAACAATGTTGGCCGAGCTTTCACGGGTCGAGTCTTCCCCAGCGGGGTCGGCCGAGCAAGTTGAGTTTCTGGGTCCCGATACGATTTCGGGGGCAACGAGTTCGAGTTGCCGAGCACAGGACGGATGGGGATGGAGCCGAAGAACACTAGGCGCCTGATCGGATGACGCAACGACGCAGGCCGGGCGAGCACGCGGTCTACCTCGAGGTCGGCGACAAGCGCATTTTCGCCGGGGCGATCGACTGGCCGGCGTGGGCGCGGACCGGACGCGACGAGGACGCCGCCCTCGAGGCGCTCTTCGCGTACGCGCCCCGGTACGCGCGGGCCCTGAAGGGGACGCGGCTCGGCTTCCAGGTACCAGAGGATCCTTCCGCGCTCCGGGTCGTCGAGCGGCTGCCCGGCACGGCCACGACCGATTTCGGCGCGCCCGACGTCCCGCCGTCGGCGGACGCCGAACCCCTCCGCGATGCCGACCTACGGCGGTTCGCTACGCTGTTTCGGGCCTGCTGGCGTGCGTTCGACCGAGCGGTGGAGAGGGCTGGAAGCGCGGAGCTGACCAAAGGTCCTCGTGGGGGTGGCCGTGATCTCGAGAAGATCGTGGAGCACCTGCTCGGCTCGGACGAGAGCTATCTGTCGATGATCGGCGCGAAGGCGCCGAGGGGTGGTCCGGACGGGCGCACGGATCGGGTCCGCCGCGCGGTGCTCGGTGCCCTCGAGGTCGCTGTGCGCGAAGGTGTCCCGCCGGGACCTCGGGGGGGGAAGCGCTGGACACCCCGTTACTTCGTCCGCCGGTCGGCGTGGCACGCGCTCGACCACGCCTGGGAGATCGAGGACCGAACACCGGCCTCGATGTCGGCTGCCTCAGTTCGGCCCCTCAGACCGTGATGACGATCTTGCCGCGGGCGTGGCCTTCCGCCAGGTATCGGACCGCCTCCGGAGCCTCGATCAGCGGGTACGCCCGGTCGATGACCGGCGTGACCTTGCCAGCCTCGATGAGGTCCTTGAGGGCTTGGAGGTCCTCCTGCTTCACCTTCGAGTTCAGCCCGCCTAGCTTCTGACCCACGAACAGGGACACGAGCGGCCCTCGGAGCATCCCGCGGAAGAAGCCTCCAGTCCAGGGTCCACCGCCGTCGCCACCCACGATCACGAGGGTCCCCTTCGGGGTGAGGGCGCGGCGCAGTTGTGACAACGCCCGGCGGCCCGCGGTGTCGATGATCACGTCCCAGCGTCTCGCGCCATTGGTGAAGTCCTCGCGCGTGTAGTCGATCACATCGTCGGCGCCGATCGAGCGGACCAGGTCCACCTTCGAGGTGCTGCACACGGCAGTGACCTTGCCGCCGAACGCCTTGGCGATCTGCACCGCGAGCGTCCCGACCCCGCCGGCGGCGCCCAAGATCAACACCGTCTGGCCCGGCTGCACGTTCGCCTTGTCACGGATGGCCTGAAGAGCGGTGACGCCTGAGACCGGGGCGGCCGCGGCCTGCTCGAAGCTGAGCCCGGCTG